>DPVY01000207.1 GCA_003527965.1 Fidelibacterota bacterium | reverse complement strand
CGGCAAAAGCGCAATATGAGAATGTATCAACCGAATGGAACCGTATTAAAAGATTGTATAATGAATCTGCCGTCAGTAAATCTCAGTATGACGCGGTAAGAACTCAGAAAGAGGCTGCGGAAGCCGCCGTTAAACAATTATCGGCAGGGCTTAAATCAGCAAAAGAACAATTGGCTGATACAAAAATAAAGGCGCCTATTTCCGGCATTATTTCCGCTCGCAATTATAATTTCGGCGATCAGACTTCTCCTCAATATCCGGCTTTTACTATTGTCGATATGGATACAGTAAAAATATTTATCGATATAGTTGAATATCAGGTAGCGCAGATAAAAGAGGGGCAGAAAGCGCTGATCCGGGTAGCCGGCTATCCGAATAAAGTTTTTGAAGGCGTTGTGGCTAAAGTCTATCCGACCTTAAACCCTTTATCCCGTTCGGTAAAGGCGGAAATTGTGATTGATAATGAAGATTTGCTCCTAAAACCCGGGATGTACGCTAATGTTGACGTTATTTCCGATCGAAAAGATAATGTGCCGGTAATTCCGCCCTATTGCATTATTGAGAAAACAAACCTGGAATATTTAGGTGGTGAAGTTTCAAATACTCGTGTAAAAACTGAAAAATATGTATACGTAATCCGGGAAGATATCGCCTACCAAAAACAAATCGCAACCGGTATTGAAGAAGCAAAGGCGATTGAAATCATCAATGGCATTAATATCGGAGACATCATTGTAACTCGCGGTCAGCATGATTTATCAGATTCCACCCCGGTCAGGATTATTGAGATAGGAAATTAAAAATGAAATTATCACGTTTAGCAATAAAACGAGGCGTTACTTTCGCGATGATATATATTATCGCAATTGGATTCGGTATTTACGGTCTTGGAACCTTAAAACTCGATTTATATCCCGATATCACTTTTCCGGTAATTGGAATAATTACCCAGTATACGGGAGTTGGTCCCGAGGATATAGAAAACACAATTACGCGACCGCTTGAAGAATCTGTTGTATCAGTTGAAAATGTCAATCGCATTACATCCAATTCCAAAACAGGAACATCAGTTATTATCATGGAATTTGATTGGGGCACTGATATGGATCAGGCTGAGATCGACGTCCGGAAAAATCTTGATTTTATCAAGGGCTATCTGCCGGATGAGGCGATGGATCCTATTACGTTTGCTTTTAATCCTTCCATGATGCCGATAATGCTTTTGGCAGTCAGTTCCGATCGACTGGGTATGGCGGAGCTACGGGATATAATGGAAAAACAGGTTGAACCAAACATTGAGCGAATTAGCGGCGTCGCATCGGCATCTTCATCGGGTGGACTTAAACGGGAAATCAAAGTTCTTGTAAATCCCCGGCAATTAGCAGCCTATGGAGTTTCCATACAAACGATTCAACAGACTCTCGGTATGGAAAACCTCCAGATTCCCGGGGGAATTATCGACGATGAACAAAAAGAATATTCCGTAAAAACTTATGGTGAATACACTAATGTTGATCAAATTAGAAATACCGTAATTGGCAACAAAAACGGATCACCGATATATCTGAAAAATGTCGCCAAAGTTGTCGATGGTTTTAAGGATCAAACCGAGATCATTCGTAACAATGGACAGGATGCCATGATGTTAGTTGTCATGAAACAATCCGACGCCAATACAGTTCAGACTGTTCGTAGCGTCTATAAGGAATTACCTGAAATTGCGAAAAAAATCGATCCCAGTCTAAAATTTGAAACAATTTTTGATCAAGCCCAATTTATAGAGAAATCTATTAATAACCTGAAAACGACTGCCTTTCTGGCCTTTTTCATGGCCTTTCTGGTATTGTTTTTATTTCTCAGACATTTTCGCAGCTCCCTGATTGCGGCAATCTCGATACCTGTTTCAATTGTCGTTACCTTTTTCGTCATGAATCAGGCGGGCTTGACATTAAATATAATCTCAATGGCTGGATTAGCGCTGGCGATCGGCATGCTGATCGACAACTCAATCGTTGTGCTGGAAAATATATTCCGCCATAAAGAATTAGGAAAAGAGATCAGAGTTGCCGCCGATGACGGGACCAGTGAAGTTGGGGTTGCCATTATTGCCTCTACTTTAACGACCCTAGCTATTTTTATTCCAATATTATTTGTTCCCGGTATTGCCGGTGTGATGTTTAAAGATATGGTGATAACTATTGTATTTTCGCTTTCAATGTCTTTACTGATCGCTTTAACATTGGTCCCGCTGCTATCATCACGATTTTTAGGCAAAGAAAAAAAGAAAAGCCGGATCAAATTATTTGCTTACTTAAGTGAAAAGGTCGGTGATGCAATATCCGCAATGGAGACCTATTATGTCAGAGTACTTGATTATTTTCTTGGACATAAAAAACTGTTTCTGTTGTTCATAGTTATTCTGTTGGTATCGACAATTTTAATTTATCCAAGAGTCGGCGGTGAATTTATCAGTAAAACCGACCAGTCTTCGATTCAGATCATTATTAAACGGGAACCCGGTGCGTCATTAACGACAACCGATAAAACTTTCGTTGAAATAGAAAGAATTATTCGTGAAGAGGTGCCGGAAGCGACAAATATCCAATCCGGTTTTGGATCTTCAGGAGGCTTTACGGCAATTTTTGGCGGCGGTTCGAATGAAGGAGATATCCGCATTAGTTTACCGGATGTAAAAGATCGTAAACGAAGTTCTTTTGAAATTGAGAATGTCCTTCGGGAAAAATTAAAAAATATTCCCGGTGCCAAAATTACCATTAGCAGTGGCAGGATGATGGGCGGCAGCGAAGGAGATGTTCAGATTAAGATATTCGGATATGATCGAAAAGTTGCTACACTACTCGGGGACCAGGTTGAAGCGGCAATCAATAAAGTTGACGGCGTCGTAGATGTTACCAAGAGTTACAGCTATCCTAAACCGGAATTACAGATTCACCTGGATCGGAACCGTATTTCAGCCCTCGGACTGTCAGTATTTCAAGTTTCTTCTGTTATAGAATCAAATGTAAAAGGAAAAATCGCGACTCGCTTTAGGGAAGGTGGCAATGAATACGATGTTGTTGTTCGTCTCGATGAAGCATATCGTCAAACTAAAAGAGATTTGGAAAATATTCCTTTAACTTCAATGACGGGAAAACAGATTCCTCTTAAAAATGTAGCCCGGATTTTGGTTGGTGAAGCTGCCGAACAGATCGACAGGGAAGACCAGGAACGCATGGTCTCAATATCCTGCTCTGTTACCGGCAGAGATTTAAAAAGTGTTACTCACGATATCCAAAATATTATGGATAATATCAATTTTCCGGCGGATTTCCGTTGGGAGATAGGCGGAACAGCCGAAGACTTGCAGGAATCTTTCATGTGGCTTGGTATTGCAATTTTAGTAGCCATAATGCTCGTTTATATGGTAATGGCGTCTCAGTTTGAGTCTTTGTTGGATCCCTTTATTATTTTATTTACCGTACCGCTTGCCTTAATGGGCGCCGTTTGGATGCTGTTTATCTCGGGCACAACGATGAGCGTAACAGCATTAATAGGAATGATTTTACTGGTTGGTATTGTCGTCAACAACGGCATTGTTTTGGTCGATTACGTGAATCAATTACGGGAAAAGCAGGGCTATGATCTTTGGACTGCTATTCTTGTTGGTGGAAAGCGTCGAATGCGTCCAATCCTTATGACGGCATTGACAACAATTTTCTCCATGATTCCCCTGGCTTTAAAACTGGGCTCCGGCGCGGAAATGTGGGTACCTATGGCTCGTGCCGTTATTGGCGGACTGACTCTGGCAACTGTTTTAACATTGATCTTAATCCCGATTATTTACCTGTTTTTTGAGCAAATTGCTTTAAAGCGCGCCATAAAGAAACATAAGTGTGAAATGAAGCCTATCGGAAGACCGGAAGGTTTTGAT
>DPVY01000044.1 GCA_003527965.1 Fidelibacterota bacterium | reverse complement strand
AATACCAGTCCGCATTATTAATATGAATTTCCACGTCGCCCGTTAAAATATTGTCGTCTATCAGGATTTGCGCCTCGGTGAAATCAGGGCCTTCCAGTTCATTTCTTCGACCGGTTCTGATAATGCTGACCTTTTTTCCGTCGGTTGTTTGAAGATTGCTGAGTAAATATTTCTGGAAAAGCCAGGCATGATACAGCTTTTTCTCCAGGGGTTGATAAACCAGTTGCCGGTCTGCAATCCTGTTTATTTGGCAATTGATCATACCTGCTCTTGTCTATTTCGTTCGTATAAAGTTTTACGCTTAATCATCTTACTGCGTACATCCAAAATACACGCATTGATATCGGCGTATTGATGAATATATACCGGTTTTCCAATATCAATAATCACTTCACCCGGAACAATCCGAAGGATTTTATTCGGAACGCAATATCTGGAACCCATCAGGGTCACCGGAATAAGAGGAATATCTTCTTTGTCGGCCAATCGAAAAGCGCCTTTCTTAAATGGACCGATTTTACCATCATAACTTCTGGTGCCTTCCGGGCTGACAATGACAAAATAACCCTTTTTGAAAATCTTTACCGATGTTTTGTTAATCGCGGCTATTGCCCTTTTACGATTACTACGGTCAATCGGTATATGGTTACACAAATATAGACACCATCCAAAAACCGGCACCTTAAAGAGTTCCCTTTTTGCCATAAACCGAACCGGGATTTTCAAACCGGCAACTGCCATCGGAATATCCAAAGCGCTTTCGTGGTTTATTACGACAACACCGGGACCTTTCGGCGGTAAATTGTCTCTACCTTGCACCACAAGTTTAATGCCCGCCAGTTTCAACACGATCTGAGCCCAGATGATTATAAACCAACTGTGCATAGGCGGCCAAAATAGATTTAAGACACTCATTATTGCGGTCATTAAAAGGACAATAAAAATAGTAACTATGCTACGAATCATGGTTTTTTGTCATAGATTTATTAACTCTTTTTTTATCCTGTCAGGGATTGAATAGGCATTTATTAGCTCTTCAACTTCAGCCCGTGATAACGGCTTGATATCGCCGATATGCCGGGCAATCTGCACAATCTTAAAAACGTGTTCGGTTCGCTCTAATTTATAATAAGCGTCCCGAATATTCTCACCGAGAGTAACAACACCGTGTTTTTCTAATAACATAGCATCATAATGAATGGCGGTCTCTGCCACTGTTTCCGCAAACTTCCGGGTCGAAGGCGTCTCGTATGGCACCAGGGGTATTTTTCCAAGGGTCACCACAACTTCCGGCAAAATGGGTTCATCCATTCCTTTGCCAACCAACGCAAAGGCTGTAGCATAGGGCGAATGAACATGAATAATCGCATTGACATCACTCCGCTTTTGAAATATTTCAAGATGCATCTTATATTCAGACGATGGTTTTGTTTTACCTCTGAACCCGCCATCGGAAATCACTATCAGATCTTCAGGTTCAAGGTCACCCTTGGAAACATTCGTCGGTGTGATTAAGAAGGAATCGGAACTCAACCGGCAGCTGATATTGCCATCATTAGCCGCAACGAAGCCCTGCCGGTAAAGTTTTAAACCGACAGCACAAATTTCAGCGCGTTTTTGATCTTCGGTCATTTTGATTGAGTTTTGATCATTTTAAATCGTGTATAGGGTTGCAAAATTTCGGGAATGACAATCGTACCTTCATCGGTCTGATAAGTTTCCAGAAATGCAATCATCAGGCGTGGAGTCGCAACACCCGAACCGTTTAGTGTATGCAGATAAGATACTTTACCATCGGCAGCGCGTCTGTAACGAATATTTGCACGGCGAGCCTGAAAATCTTCAAAATTACTTACACTTGATACTTCGAAATATTTCCGTGAGCCCGGCGCCCAGATCTCAATATCGTAGCACTTTGCCGCAGCAAAACTGAGATCTCCCGAACACAATGAAACCACCCGGTAATGAAGATTTAAGGCCTGTAATATCTCTTCGGCGTCGTTTAGTAATTCCTCATGGGCAAGATAGGAAACTTCAGGCGCCGAAAATCGCACCATTTCCACTTTATTAAACTGATGAACCCGGGACAGCCCGCGCGTGTCTTTCCCATAGGATCCGGCTTCCCGGCGAAAACAGGCGGAATAGGCAACATATTTGACCGGTAATTGATTTTCCGGCAGAATTTCATCGCGGTGTATATTGGTTACCGGTATTTCCGCCGTTGGCACTAAGAACAGGTCATCGGTTGTATCCAAATACATGTCGTCTTCAAGTTTAGGAAGTTGCCCTGTCCCAAATGCTGAATCCCGGCTTACAAGATAGGGCGGAAATATCTCTTTATATCCATGACGATCAATATGGAAATCCAGCATAAAATTAATAAAGGCACGTTCCAGCCGGGCGCCGTCGCCTACATAGAGTGGAAATCCACTGCCTGAAATTTTTGCACTACGGTGAAAGTCCAGAATTCCCAGGTCGTTCGCCAGATCCAGATGATCCTTTAAATCATAGTCATACTGTGGCTGTTGCCCCCATTCTTTGACTAAAACATTTTCTTCCGCCGATCGTCCGATTTTCACCGATTCATGGGGAATGTTGGGCAGTGTAATAAGAATTTCATTGAGGCGCTCTTCAATTTGCCGGATTTCTTCATCCAGTGATTTGATCCCGGCGCCAACCTCCTTCATTTCCTGAATTTTATCCTCAGCAGGTTGCTTAGTCTTTTTTAATTGGGCTATTTCACCGGAAACCCGGTTTCGCAGCGCCTTTAATTCATCGCTACGAGTTACAATATTCCGTCGCTGCTGATCAAGTTCTAAAAGATTATTGAGTTTTTCTCCACCATTTTTAGCTTCAAGCCCTTTTCTAAAAAGCTCCGGTTCCTGACGAATCCGTTTAATATCTAACATTCAATCCTCATCATGATTCTATTTATTAAAATAACATTTATTTGTTACCATTATAAGATATAAAATATTTTTATTTAAGAGTAGCCTTAATATTTCTTAACCGGTAAAGATAAATCAAAAACGAAACCGCGGAAAAATCAATCTCTGGTCGTTCCAATAAATCTTAGTTATATTTTAAATATGAATATTGGCAAACTACAAATAACAAATCCGCTTTTACTCGCCCCTATGTCCGGGTATACCGATTCGCCCTTTCGGCAATTATGCAAGGAATCCGGCGCCGACATCGTTTATACGGAATTCGTCAGCTCTGAAGGAATTATTCGGGGATCGGAAAAAACCTATGAATATCTCACATTTAAACCTCCGGAGAAACCGATTGGCATCCAGATTTTCGGACACAATCCCGATTCCATGGCTGCAGCCGCTCAATATATCGAGGAAAATTATCAGCCGGATATAATCGATCTGAATTTTGGTTGTTCCGTACGCAAAGTAATTAAGAAAAATGCCGGCGCCGCCCTTTTAAAAGACCTTGATTTATTAGAGTCAATTGCAGCAGCTGTTGTAAAAGCCGTAAAAACGCCGGTGACCGCTAAAATACGAACCGGCTGGAATCATCAGTCCATTGTCGCGCTTGAAGTCGCTAAAAGGCTTGAAAATGCGGGCATCAAGGCTTTGACAATCCATCCCCGTACCGCATCCGATGGCTACCGCAATAAGGCTAACTGGAATATTATCGCCGAGGTCAAACAATCCCTGAAAATTCCCGTCATCGGCAACGGCGATATCAAAACACCGGAAGATGTCACCCGCATGTTTAATGTTACCGGCTGCGATGCCGTGATGATCGGTCGGGGCGCTATCGGTAATCCCTGGATATTCAGACAATCAAAGGATTTGTTAGAAGGCGCTCCCTCCTATGCCAGTCCCTCAGTATCCGATCAACTGAATATGTGTCTGAGGCATATTCAAATGGAAAGAAAGTTTTATGATGATGAGCACACTAACCGAATCATGAAAAAGTTTTACCGCTGGTATATCCGGGAGTTCCCCAATGCTTCGGAGCTCCGAAATCAGCTGATGCAATCGGCAACATTGGCCGATACTATTCGGATTATTGAAGAATCTGTCAGCGATCTCGCCACATCAAACGAAACTTAATACCACAATTTGTTCTGTTCCCAAACTGGGGCTTGGGAACAGAACAACAAGATGAACGAACGAGTCGTGGTGACATTACCTGTCAACAGGAAAATGGCTGCAAATAAACACCTTTATCCCGACCCACGGTTTTTCATTCTTAGCAATTCTTCGAACTTCAGCGGTTTTTCTGCACGTATAGAGTCCAAAATGTAACTGACCGTTTTACCTGTAAAAAACGTCCGCTTCAGCTGAACAGCCCTCTTTAAAGTCGCGCTTTCAACAGGCTGGAATTCAATGCTTAGACCATCTATATTCCCTACTTTAGACGTAAATGTCCGCTTGCGCGTTATTGATTGACCCCTGAAGTCAATCTTGAGATTAACAGAATATACCCCTTCTTCAATTGGGTAAAGCACATATTTTCCGGCTTCAATCTCGGCTTTAATAATGCTCTTGCCCTCTTGAAAAATGTTGATTAATAAAGAAACCGGCTGCTTATCCAAAGTGTCGGCGGCTGCCATCTCATTGAAGAATAGGATAAAATGCCCTGTCCTCATTTCAACATCCGTCGGAGGAATATATGCCTGCCGGCTACTACAGGATATATTTTGCAGACTAATTCCTGACATTAATATCAAAAACAAAAACAAGAATATCTGAAATTTTCTCAATATTATCATCCTTAAATTACTATAGTTCTATATCAGGATTAATTCTTCCTGTTCAGCGCCGGCAACCACTACTTCACTATCCTCGGTAATGAAGACATTGATCTCCGACCGAACAGCCATCTCGCCCGGCAGGTAAATTCCCGGTTCAATTGAAAAACAGATACCCGGAACGAGTTCCCGCTCGTCTTTTGTTTCCAGGTTGTCGATATTGACGCCGTTCCCGTGAACTTCATGACCGATGGAATGCCCCGTGCGGTGCACATAAAAATCGCCATAGCCGGCGTCCTCCACCACCTTACGGCAAACGACATCCACTTCGTACCCGAAACAACGCTCTCCGTTTTGGAATTTTTCTCTGATAAAATCCCGGGCGGCATTGCGGGCATCCCGAACGGTATTGAAGATTTCAATATATTTAGCCGGCGGGTTATCACCGATATAACCGCACCAGGTAATGTCGTAATAGATACCGGTATCGTCATTTTTCCGGGCCCATAAATCGATCAGGAGCGTATCGCCCTTCTTAATAACATGGGTGTTCTCCGGGGTCGGCTCAAAATGCGGGTCCGCAGGATGTTCGTTCACGCCCACAATCGCATGATCGCCATCATCGGTCAAGCCCTCTTCCTCAAATCGCTTTGTGATATATTGCTGGACCTCATACTCGGTGACGGCTTCATCGTTTTTGATTTTGTGCCGGATCAGGTCAAAGGCTTCACCTTTTATTTTCTGAACAATCTCACCGGCTTCAAGGTGCATTTTATACCCTTTTCTATCGATTATCGCCTCAAAAATCTGCACCATATTTGCCGAAGATACGATTTCGACACCAAAAGACCGAATCAATTCAATTGTACCGCCGTCGACAACTGAGACATAGGGAATATTATTCATGGGCGAATATTGCATCGCCACCTGCTTAGCGGATTGGAGTGTTTCCCGCAGGCTTTGGTGCAGTTCTTGCCACGAACGGTACACTATAATTTTACCCGGTAAACTGTCCAGTTTAGTCGCTTCAACAGCTGAAACGATACGCACGGGCTCACCGGCAGCCGGGATATAATAGAACCAGCGGCGAGAAGTCAGTTTACTCATATCAAGCCCTAAAATGCGGTAAGCCATGGCATCGCGATGATGAAAGTCATAAAACAGCCAACCATCATAACCTTGTTCGGCAATTGCCTTTTGAATCTTGTCTAAATTCATGGGAACCCCCTTATTATTTAATTATTGCTGAAATTTCTTTAAACTTTGGATGCGTGG
>DPVY01000192.1 GCA_003527965.1 Fidelibacterota bacterium | reverse complement strand
ACTTTTTACGAAACCATCAAAATTAGGACAAAAGAAAAGTGAGACAACTAGTTTCTGTAGTAAATTTACTTAAACAAAAAGCAAAATATTTTATTATGACATGGTATGTCTAATTTCATGAATTTGGCTAAAGTATGTTTTCTACTGTTCATTATTGTGTCATTATCTTCAGTAATGGCAACTGAAGATGATTCTGAAATATCATTGTTGGCTCCAAAAGTTTTCATAGACTGTGGTCGTTGTGACTTTGATTATATCAGAACGGAGATCAATTTTATTAATTTTGTAATAGACCGCAAAGAGGCTGACATCCATATTATAATTACAGATCGGGAAACAGCGAGCGGAGGCATGGAAAAGACACTTACATTTATCGGACAACGCAGGTTTCATTCAAAAAATGACACTATATCATACATGACTAACCAAGGTGATACATGGGATGAAGAGCGAACTAAAATGGTGAAATATTTCAAAATGGGCCTGATGTCTTATGTGGCCAGAACATCTGTCGCTGGCGTTACAGATATAGCGATTGAATATACAGGTCCGGATACGTATATCATTCAGGAAGATGAATGGGACAATTGGGTGTTCCGTGTGAACCTTGGCGGCTTTGCCCGTGGTGAAGATGCAAAACGACACAGAAATTTGGATGGGAGAATTCGAGCCGACCGTATTACGGAAGATTGGAAAATTCGACTTTCCCAATATCTTGACTATCATGAAGAATCATATAAAATCGATGGAAAAACAGTGACGGGCATTTCCAGGCGAACTGATTTCGATGGCATGGTTGTCAAGAGCCTTACGGATCATTGGTCGACCGGTTTGATGTCGGAAGTAGCTTCTTCAAGTTTTTCAAATACTGAATTGTCTTTTTCGCTGCGTGCAGCGGTTGAATACAATATTTTTCCATACTCGGAATCAACTCGACGTGAATTCCGAATTTATTATGGATTGGGGCCCGCGTATACCAAATACATAGAACCAACAGTTTATAATAAATTAGAAGAAGCTTTAGTAACCGAGCTGCTTAGCATGCGGCTGGAAGTTAAGCAACCCTGGGGGCAAATTGATCTTTCAGTTGAGGGTTCTCACTATTTTCATGATATCACCAAAAATCGTCTGAGACTTAACAGTTCGTTTCACCTTCATTTAGTAAGGGGGTTATCTTTACTGATTAGGGGCGAATTGTCAAGGATACATGATCAGCTATCTCTACCTAAGGGAGATACAACAGACGAGGATATAATACTTGAGATGAGGGAATTGCAAACGCAATATTCATACAGGATCAGTATGGGTGTTGAGTATACTTTCGGTTCAACAAATAATAATATTGTAAATCCAAGATTTTAAAAGAAGCAGGAGAAAAGATGTCTGTTAAGGTAACTATTGGTAATAAAGAATATTTTCCCAGCATTGATCAGATTAAGTATAAAGGACCTGATTCCAAGAACATGTTATCATTTAAATATTATGACGAAAATCGTGTTGTTGGTGAAAAAAAATGCGAGACCATTTTTGCTTTGCCGGTTTTAAACAGAAATCCAATGATGAACCTGCAGTCATTACAACTGCCAAAATTCTGTATTCTGACGAGGATTTCCGGATTACAGCGGATGTGGAAAAGGATGGACGGTTTAAAGTTAATATAATGGATAAGGACTGGAAAACGCCTTGCAATGGCTAAACCAGATACTGAAGCAGTGACCATAGGACAACTTACATTTCTGGATAAGATTAAGACTGGGGATGTCCATCTTCAATTATAATTCAAGGAGGCAAGTATGCTGGCCAAGTTAATCAAAAACATTTCATTGCTTTCTCTGGTACTTTGCGCATTTGGCTGTTCCAGCGTGCAGATGGCGGATGCCGATGCCGCGGTTTCGCTATTTGACGGTCAAAGTTTTGCTGACTGGGAAGGTGATATGAACTGGTTTCGCATTGAAGACGGATGCATTGTGGCCGGTTCACTGGAAAAAGAGATTCCGCATAATATGTTCCTGTGCACGAAACAAGAGTATGGGGATTTTGAATTAAAACTTGAAATTAAAATAATAGGACCGGGAGATAACTCGGGTATCCAGTTTAGAAGCCGGCGGATTCCCGGTGGACCTGAAGTCAGAGGGTATCAGGCTGATGCGGGAGGCCCGATCGGTGATTTCGGTGTGGTATGGGGCAGCCTTTATGATGAGGCCCGCCGCAACAGGATGTTGGTTATGGCAAATCAGGAAGAGATCGTCAAAGTCTATCGACAAAATGAATGGAACCAAATGGTTGTGAAGTGTCAGGGCGCCCATATTCAGATCTGGATAAACGGCTACCAATCGGTTGATTATACGGAGAAAGATGGCACAATTGCGAAAAAAGGCATTATTGGATTTCAGATTCATGCAGGTGCTCCAACGGAAGTCCGGTATCGGAATATAAAATTGACCGAACTATAATTATCTTAATGTGATTTTGGGTGACCAAACAAAGTCTTTTTATATATTTATATGATTTCGATAAACAATCACGAGAGTAACTATTAAGGATGTATTGTCATGAACAGATTTGCAACAATCATTTTAGTGATTGGAGTATTTTGTATATGCTTCTATACTTCAGAAGCGTATTATCGGTTTCAGGAATGACTAATATTGGACTGTATGACTTTAACAACTTTTAAAAAGAGGTTTTTATGAAAGTGAAAAAAAACGTTATGACGGTAATTATTCTGACGGCATTTCTGCTGTGTATGTCCTGCGGTGACAATGCATCTCAACCCCCAAAAGCCATCGACCCAAGCAATGAAGTGGCAGGCATTCCAGTCATTTACGAGACTGACATGACCCTGGATGTGGATGATGTGGGCGCCCTGGGTGTTTTGCACGGATTGCAAACGGAGGGAAAAGTGACCCTTCTGGGTGTTTGCTATAATGAAGTCCATCCGCTGGGGCCGGATGTCATTGATGCAATTAATACGTACTATAACCGCGGCACAATTCCAATTGGTATTTACAGGAAAGAATTGCCAGACCCAGATCCTTCGGATTATTTCAGTAGCGAGCATAATTTTGATGTAGATAATATGCTGCATGATGGCTTTGATAATATTGTGGCCGATGCGGTGGCAGTCTATAAACATCTGCTGAAAAGTCAAGCGGATAGTTCTGTCGTTATCATCAGTGTCGGTTTTCTTAATAACCTGCACGATTTATTGAAAGATCCGGAAGGCTTTGAACTTGTCAAAAGCAAAGTCAAACTGCTGGCAATTATGGGCGGCTTGCATAATGATGGCTTTAATTTAGTACGACATGGCCTGGTGGATCAATCGCAGTATGTGATTGAAAACTGGCCGGGCACTTTAGTAACCACACATGTGGGGGGCGATATGATCACCGGCGAAACTTTAACCCGTACTACGCCCACAACCAATCCGGTCAGACGGGCATTTGAATTGGAATGGCATCAGGGACCCAATATTGGTCGCAGCAGTTGGGATGAAGTGACTGTATTGTATGCGGTATATGGTACCAAATACTATAATGAGGAGTGGGATGGTGATGGAAGCTTACGCAACGGCTACACCTGGAAGTTTTCTAAGGGGTACCGGGGATATGCTGAACCAAAAAACGACAAAGATGTCGAAAATGAAATCGAGCGGCTGATGACGCTTTTACCTGAATAAAGCATTTTTATCAATAATAGTAAGGTGTGTAATGTTTCCTCGAATGAAAAATATTGTGATAATGTTTTTAATGACGTTGACGTGTGGATTTGGTCAAAATAAAACACTGGAAATCGCCGCTAAAGGACCGGATTTTCATCTGTTAGGGATCGATGATCAATATTATTCCCTGGACAGCTTTTCTGATGCGGATATTTTGGTCATTATTTTTACCGCTAACCACTGTCCTACTGCTCAGGCCTATGAGGGCAGAATAATGAAACTGGTAGATGATTATAAGGATAAAGGCGTGACAGTCATCTGTATTTCGTCCAATAATCCCGATGCATTACGTTTAGATGAATATGGTTATACCGATATCGGTGATAGTTTTGACGATATGAAGCAGCGGGCCAAAGAAAATAAATTCAATTTTCTTTACCTATACGACGGTGATAAACAGCTGGCCGCTAAAGCTTTTGGTGCAATTGCTACTCCCCATGTTTTCATTCTCGATAAAGATCGAATATTACGGTATACAGGTAGAATTGATAATGGCGAAAATATTAAAAAAGTTACTACTCATGATACCCGGAATGCCATTGATGCCTTATTGGCCGGAAAGAAGGTTCCGGTTGAAAAAACGAAGGTTTTTGGCTGTTCGATTAAATGGGCATCAAAACAAAAATCTGCGCGGGCCACATTGGAAAGAATGAATGCAGAAAAAGTCGATGTAAGCATGATCGATATAGCCGGCATCGAGGATCTTTTGAAAAATAAATCTGAAAATCTAAGGCTTATTAATTTTTGGGCAACCTGGTGTAGTCCGTGTATAGCGGAATTCCCGGAACTGATCAGGATGAATAGGAATTATCGTAAGCGCAAGTTTGAAATGATTACAATCAGTCTGGATTCTCCCGATAAGAACGATCAGGTTTTAAAAGTTCCGACCAGGACATATGCTTCAACCCGGAATTTTCATTATAATTCAGATGATAAATACCAGTTGATTGAAACCGCCGATGAGGAATGGCCGGGTTCGTTACCATACACCATTATCGTGAAGCCAGGTGGCGAAATTCTGTATAAAAAATTGGGAGTTATTGATTTTGCGAAAGTGAGGAAAGTGATTATTGAATACCTTGGACGTTATTGGGAACATCTGTAAAAGTGATGAATCCAAAGAGCATATCTGATATGATGGCGACGCAGTATCAGTGACATAGAGATTATTTCATAAGTGTTCTGATTGATGAGGATGATGTGAAAAAGATAACTTTCTATTTATTACTATTACTGGTAGGGATTTCCGGCAATTGTAACCGGGAAAAGACTCAAATGGCTCATTTGGATGAATCTGTTAAGGATATCGATGGCAATATATATAAGACGGTAAAAATTGGGGATCAGTGGTGGATGGCGGAAAACCTGAAAGTGACCCATTACAGGAACGGAGATCAAATAGCTTGTTTGACCATTGATGACGAATGGGATCAGCCGATGGGCGCTTACTGTTATTATAATAACGATATCTCTAATATCGGCCAATACGGAATGCTTTACAATTGGTTTGCCGTGAGCAATAGCAGAAGCATTGCTCCGGAAGGCTGGCATGTGCCGACGGAGGCCGAATGGCAGGAACTTGTGGAATATTTGGGAGGAGATACTCTTGCCGGATCAAGGATGAAGAAACCTACTAAAGATACAATTGGTTTTGCCGCACTATTCGGGGGGTACCGCTATAACCATGGAGCATTCGACGGTATCGGCATCAACGCTTATTTCTGGTCATCAACCGAAAGCAATGAGGGTAACGCCTGGTATCGCTACCTGTATTATGGTAATTCAAATGTATACCGTGATGATAGCGGCTGGAAACAGGCAGGCTATAGTGTTCGTTGCGTCAGGGATTGATAAAAGAAAAAAAGGTAATGATAATATCTCGTTTCAACGATATTTTTATACGACAAAAGTGGTTGCGTCTGAATGACTTTTCGGTGGTAAATGCTGCGATTGACGGGGCGACAATAACAACAAACAGAAAGAGATCTTTATGAAAATCGAAAAAATCACATCGCTTTTTCTGGTACTTATGATATGTCTCATCTGTTCAGCCTGTGATGGTGAAGGACCGACTTCCAACATGATCATCGGCCTGGATGTCGAGGTGGTCGGTGTACCAGTTATCTTTGAAACCGATATGACCCTGGACGTGGATGATGTGGGCGCGTTAGCAGTGTTGCATGGTTTGCAAACAGAAGGGAAAGTGACTATTCTTGGTGTATCGTACAATGAAGTTCATCCGCTGGCACCGGATGCTATCGATGCGATCAATACATATTATCATCGTGGTACAAT
>DPVY01000039.1 GCA_003527965.1 Fidelibacterota bacterium | reverse complement strand
CAGGATCAATACCCGAGGCCCTGTCGCCGGCAAGCGCTTCACCCGAAAATTTCAGTAAAACTCGCTGGTATTTGACTTTTGACATCAATATCGCTGTCTATTTGATTTGAATAAAATTACTTTATATTTTCGCCTAATTGAAAGCGGACAAATCGAGATATATTAATATTTTCACCAATCCTGGCAATAGTTTCGATCAGATATTCTTTAATAGTTTTCTGCGGATCTTTTACAAAGGCTTGTTCCAACAGACAATTTTCCTGGTAGTATTTGTCTAATTTCCCCTCGACAATACGAACCATAATATTTTCGGGCTTGTTTTGGGATTTAGCCTGTTCCATAAAAATCTCACGTTCTTTTTCGACCAGCTGAGGATCAATCTCTTCCCGGCAAATTGCAGCCGGATTTGTAGCGGCAATATGCATTGCTATGTCTTTAACGAAATTTTGAAAATCAGGGGTTTTTGCGACAAAATCGGTCTCACAATTGACTTCAACTAATACACCGATTTTATTCCCAGGATGAATATATGACCAGATCAGACCATCCGAAGCATCACGGGAGGCTTTTTTCTCGGCTTTTGCAACACCCTTTTTCCTTAGAATATCAATAGATTTATCTATATCACCTTCGGCTTCAATGAGGGCTGCTTTACAATCCATCATTCCAATACCGGTTTTATCTCTTAAGGCTTTTACCTGGGATGCGGTAATTTCCATTTACAATCCTTCCTTTTCAGATTAATTTATAGCGCTGTTGGCAGTGGGGGATGGTACTTCGACCAATTTGGAACTCTTCGCCTCCAGAATCGCATTTGCCAATTCACCAATAATAAGCTGAATTGCCTGAATAGAATCATCATTGGCGGGAATGGGATAATCAACTTCCGTCGGATCCGCGTTTGTATCAATAATTGCAACAACCGGAATGTCAAGGCGTTTTGCTTCCTTAACGGCAATATCGTCATGAAGGATGTCAACCACGACCAGCACATCAGGTATTTTTCTCATATCTTTAATACCACGATGCAAGTCAGCCAATTTTATCCGTTCTCTTTCAAGGGAAAGTTTTTCTTTTTTGGTAAGATTTTCATCATAACCTGAAGATTTATCTTTCTCAAGTTTCAAAAGATGGCGGATGCTTTTCTTGATCGTCGAAAAATTGGTCATGGTGCCACCAAGCCAGCGTTCCACGACATAAAACATGCCGCAACGGTCGGCTTCTTTCTGAATAATATCTTTCGCCTGTTTCTTGGTGCCAACGAATAAAACATCGCCGCCTTTGCGTACGGTTTCCCGGATAAAACGGGTAGCCACATCCAAACATTCAGCGGTTTTATTTAAATCAATGATATGAATGCCGCTTTTTTGCATAAAAATGTAACCCTTCATCTTAGGGTTCCATTTTCTTGTTAAGTGGCCGAAATGGGCACCTGATTTCCAGAGTTGTTCAAATGTTACATTACTCATATGGATTATCTTTCTTCTATTAACGTTTGGAGAACTGATATGCGCGACGTGCCCCGGCGAGACCGTATTTCTTCCGTTCCACGACCCGCGCATCTCTGGTTAAAAACCCGGCGGGTTTTAACTTTTGTCTCAATTCGGGATTGTATTTTTCCAACGCCCGGGCAATAGCCAGCTTAATGGCGCCTGCCTGACCGGATAATCCTCCGCCACAAACATTTACACGAATATCAAACTGTCCGTCAACTTCACAGAGTTTCAGAGGTTGCTTTATAATCTGTTTAAGACTGTCCCGTCCGAAATACTCTTCAAAAGGACGTTTGTTGATCGTAATTTTCCCTTGACCGGCAACCATTCTTAAACGTGCAATAGCTCTTTTCCGGCGACCAAGAGAAACATATTCTAATTTTGGCATGTTTTGCTTATCCTTCTAATTTCAAAGATTCTGGTTGTTGGGCCTCGTGAGGATGTTCGGGACCACTATAAACTTTCAACTTTTTGAATAGTTGTCTTCCCAGGGTGCTTTTAGGCAACATTCCCTTAACAGCACGTTTGATAATTTCTTCGGGGTGGTTTTCCATAGTTTCTCGATAACTCTCAAAACGTCCGCCGCCCATGAACCCGGAGTGGGTAAAATATTTTTTCGCTTCGGCTTTACGTCCGGAAAGTCTGATTTTCTCGGCGTTCACCACTACCACAAAATCTCCTGTATCCATATGGGGAGTATAATAGGGTTTATTTTTTCCTCGGAGAATCGAAGCGATCTGGCTGGCGAGGCGGCCTAATATCATTCCATCCGCATCAACCACATACCATTTCTGATCAATTTCGTTAAGTTTCGGATAATATGTCTTATACATTACTTCTCTCATTCCTACAGTTAAAACAGCGGGTAAATTTACAATCAGACATCTTTAGAATCAAGAAAATTTTAGACAGTAATCCCGGGTTTTAAAAAGATACATAATACGACTTTGTAAAAACACCTTTAATTCGTCCCGTGAACTCATTCCCTATAAAAGGAGTGTTAAAAGATTTAGAGTAAATATTTTTACGACTGAAGACCCACCATTCATTTGGATTGAAAATCGTAAAATTAGCTTCATGCCCTTCTTGAAATGCCGGCAACGGCAGCTGCATAATCCCGGCCGGTTTGACTGTAAATAATTTTACCACTTCCGGAATTGTAAGAAACTCAGTGTGCACAAGGTAGGTCATGGCAAGGGCAAAAGCTGACTCCAACCCAATCAATCCATATGCAGCTAAATCCAACGAGGTTTCTTTAAAATCAGAGACGTGGGGAGCATGATCTGTCGCAATCGCGTCAATTGTTCCGTCTTTAAGCCCCTTAATGACGGCAAGCCGGTCTTCCTCTGTCCGGAGTGGCGGCGCTACTTTGCCGTTAGCATCAAAACTGCGCATATACTCATCGGTCAAAGAAAAATGATGGGGTGTGACCTCGGCGGTTACTGCTACGCCCCTGGCTTTTGCCTGACGTATCATTTCTACGGAACCGGCGGTAGAAACATGAGGAACGTGAATCTTTGCATTAACAAATTCCGCAATCCGTAAGTCCCGGGCGAGCATGATTTCCTCGGCAATTCGAGGATTTCCGGGAATTCCCAATTGGGTCGATACAATTCCTTCATTCATAATACCGTCGGCTTTTAATGCCGGATCCTCGGCGTGATTAATCACCGGCTTACCGGTGATTTTTGCATATTCCAAAGCGTTGCGAAAAATTTGGCTGTCATTTACAGGCGCTCCATCATCGGAAAAGGCAACCGCGCCGGCTTCGGCGAGTTCTACCATTTCGGTAAGTTCCGTCCCACACCGCCCTTTGGTAATTGCCGCCACGGGGTAAACGTTAACCAATTCCTTTGCGGCTTTTTCATAAATAAACCGGACGGTTTCCCGGTTATCGATTGCCGGGGCTGTATTGGGCATACAACATACCTGAGTAAATCCACCAGCCAGAGCCGCCCGGGCACCGCTTGCAATTGTCTCGCTGCTTTCATAGCCCGGCTCCCGGAAATGGACATGTAAGTCCACAAATGCGGGCGCGACGGAAAGACCTTTTAAATCAATAACTTCTTTAGCTTCCTTTTCCGGAATATTTTTTGCGATTTTACGGAATGTGCCTTTTTCAATCAATAAATCCGTTTCATAATTTTTGTCATTGAAAACATCAATAAGATTAGCGTTTTTAAATAATACGGTTGTCTTTATTGCTCTTTTTTGCATAATCATTCTCCTATCTTCCGCCCGCTAATAAATACAGAATCGCCATTCGCACCGCAACGCCATTTAACACCTGATGCAGAATGATGGAGTGCTCACTGTCGGCGACATCGGAATCCACTTCTACGCCCCGGTTAATCGGTCCCGGATGCATGATTGTAATCGGACGTTTTAATTTATTCAGGCGTTCCTGAGTAACGCCGAAAACATTCCGGTATTCCCGCAAGGAGGGGATTAATCCCTTTCCCTGGCGCTCTTTTTGAATTCGTAAAATGTTGGCTACATCGGCAAAGGCTAAAGCCTCATCAAGATCATAGGTGATTTTCACACCTAACGACTCCGCCCCGTAGGGAATAAAAGTCGGCGGACCGCATAAAAGAACATTGGCACCCAGGGTTTTTAAACCGTAAATATTCGATAAAGCCACGCGACTATGGCGAATATCGCCGATTATCGCCACATTTAGTCCATCCAGCGAACCAAATTTTTCTTTCATGGACATAATATCCAGCAGCGCTTGAGTTGGATGTTCATGAGTGCCATCACCGGCATTGATTACAACGGCATCGACATACCGGGAGAGAAGTTTAACCGATCCGGGAACGGGATGACGCATTACAACTACATCCATTTTCATGGCAAAAATATTTTGGACTGTATCCCTTAAGCTTTCTCCTTTTTTCAGACTGCTGCTGGATGCTGAAAAATTTACCGTATCGGCGGAAAGCCGCTTCTCGGCCAGTTCAAAAGAAATCCGCGTCCGGGTTGAATCTTCAAAAAAGAGGTTTACAATCGTTACCCCTTGCAGTGTCGGCACTTTTTTTATCGGACGCTCCAAAACTT
>DPVY01000087.1 GCA_003527965.1 Fidelibacterota bacterium | reverse complement strand
GATCGCTGGATAGATCATGCTTCAAATCTCAATTATGATGAATACTTTGAAGTGCGAAAACCAAATGTTTCTGAAAGAAAAATTCAAAAGACGATTCTATTATTTCAATTTACCTACATTGGCGCTCCCTATATTTATTATGGCGATGAAGTGGGGATGTGGGGCGCGGACGATCCCGATTGCCGCAAGCCGATGGTCTGGGCGGATTATCAATATGAACCGGAGACGCATCATCCTTTCGGATTGGAGCGCCCGACCGATACCGTGGAGATCGATGAAGATCTGTTGCAGTATTACAAATCCATGATTAATCTCAGGAAAGAGCATGATAGTTTGAGGCGCGGCAAATATAAAACAGTATTTATTGATGATGAGAAATATATTTTTGCATTCGAGCGGTGGACGGATGATGAGACGATCAGGGCTATATTTAATATGTCGGAGAATACACAAGAGATTCAGATTGATGAATTATTGCCTGAAAAGGAGAAATGGGAATTGATCTGGGGGGATATTACTCAAAAGTCATATAAATTAAAACATAAATCAGGAATGATATATAAACTTGATAGTGTAGAAAATATTAAAGATATGGAACTTAATAGAGGTAAATGATGAGGATTCGGACTAACACAATAGTTCTTCTCTTTTTATTTATGGCTTTTAAAATAGTAATAGCCGGCACTACTGGAAAATTGAAAGGGATAGTGACTGATGCAAATAGTGGTCTGCCTTTAATCGGTTGTAATATAATAATAGAGGGGACGTATCTTGGCGCGGCTTCAGATAAAAATGGGAACTATACAATTTTAAATATCCAGCCTGGAACTTATAGAGTCCGTGCTCAAATGATCGGATACCAGGTAGTTGTATATGAAAATGTTCAAATATCTGTTGATTTGACAACTATTCAAGATTTTGAGTTAAAGACAGAGATAATTAAGGGAGAAGAGGTAGTTGTAACAGCAATAAGGAAAATGATCGTAAAAGATATGACCGCAACTTCATCTCATGTTAATGCGGAAGAATTAGAGAGTTTACCTATTACCGAAGTTAGTGAAGTGCTTGAAATGCAAGCAGGATATGTAGATGGGAGTTTACGTGGTGGTAGAAAAGGAGAGGTTGCCTATTTAATTGATGGGATACCGGTAACTGACTCCTATGATCGTAGTAGCGTTGTCAATGTTAATAAAAATATGGTTCAGGAATTACAAGTAATTTCAGGTGCTTTTAACGCAGAATATGGAACAGTGATGTCCGGTATAGTGAATATTACAACAAAACAAGGTAATAATATCTTTGGCGCTTCGGTTGAATCCTATTTTGGCGATTATTTGAGTTTTAATGATCAAAAATTTGATAATATCAGTGATTTTAATCCATTAAGTATTCGAAATATCGAAGCAAGTATTCATGGGCCAATAATGAAGGACAAATTGTTTTATTATCTAAATGCCAGAAATATTCATTTTGGTGGTTGGCTCGAGGGACAGCGACGCTATAAACCGATTGCCGTCTCTTATTTTAATCAAGAAACGGGTAACATTGTGTTATTTGATTCTACGGCTATGTTGGGTAATAATGAATGGGTCGCAATGAACTGGAATCATAAAATTTATTTACAGGGACAGATTATTTACCGTCTTTCTAATGTCACAAATTTGTTTTATAGTATATTTTACGACAATATGGATTATCAGGATTATGATCGGGCCTTTAAATATAATCCGGATGGCATTTTGACAAAAAATTTAACTGGCAAAACGCATCTGCTGAAATTACAACGTCAAATAAGTCCTAAAACTTTTTATACCTTAGGGCTTTCTTTTTTCAACAGGAAATACGAAGGATATTTATCTCCTAATAAATCCTATAGTGATTCTACAACTTATGTACATCCGTATTACTTATTAGAATATCCATATCAATTTCATATTGGCGGCACACAAAACGATCACGAATATAGAGATAGCGGAACTTATCTTGGGAAATTTGATTATACTTCGCAAACTAATATGTATCATCAAATAAAAGCCGGTTTTGAATATCGCTATCATGATTTGTCGTGGAAACAGTTTTCAATAAGACCTGCAACCGGTGAAACTTATATTGACTTCTCTTCCGGAATTGAGGCGCCCACATCATTTAATCCCTATATTCATCCGACGGTTATGCATGATAGTACAATTTACAGTAATTCATATAAACATAATCCCTATGAATATTCATTCTATATTCAGGATAAAATGGAGTTTAATGAATTGATTGTTAATGCCGGGATTAGATTTGATTATTTTGAACCGGATGGAGTCATATTAGCAGATCCAAGCGATCCGGAAATTTACGATCCCATAAAACCGGAAAATAGGTATCATGATTTAAATGGAAATGGTGTTCAAGATCAGGGAGAGCCCGGCGTTACTGTAGCTGAGAGAGAAAAATACTGGTATAAATCTGCTTCGGCAAAGTATAAAATTAGTCCACGCATCGGAATATCTTTTCCGATAAGCGACAGAGGAGTATTCCACTTTTCCTATGGACATTTTTTCC
>DPVY01000126.1 GCA_003527965.1 Fidelibacterota bacterium | reverse complement strand
TATCGATTATTTCATTCCTGTTGGACAGAGTTTTTCCCGTTCTCTGAAGAATATTATTCTTAAAAAGTATAACGCTTTTGTCATGGAAGCCTATGGCATAGCCGAAGCGCCGGTAATTTCATTGAACGTGAATTCCCTTAAAAATGCCGATTTATCGATTGGGCAGCCTATCTCCTGCTGTGAAGTCAAAATCCTGGACAAAATGGGTAATGAAGTCGAACGGAATTGTCCGGGTAATTTATTTATTCGTGGTAATAATGTATTTTCCCATTATTTTGACCAATTTCAGATTAATGGAAAAAAATCCAAAGAATGGTTCGATACCGGCGATATTGTAAAAATGGATTATGAAGGTTTTTTGTATTTTGTAGGAAAGCAATCAGACTGTTTTTACCGCTATGGATTCCAGACATTTTCTAAAACTATTGAAGAAGTTTTGGTGCAGCACCCAAAAGTTCTTGAGGTGGTAGTCTTACATTCGAAATATCAATCAAAACATCATCATATCCGGGCAGCCATTATCACTGATAAAAGCGAAACAATAGCTATAGATGAGATAACGAAATATTGCCAGACAAATTTGCCCAAATATCTGGTTCCCGATGAAATTGAGTTTCATGATAAATTTGAACGGAATTGTATCGGAATAATAAAAAAATCATCCTTACATCTCATGAATAAGTAAGGATTTCAAGGAGGATTGTTTTGAAAGAATATCAAACCAGGGAAATTCGAAATATTACGGTTTTAGGACATGCCACTTCCGGTAAAACTTCACTCGTCGAAGCGCTGCTATATACTGCCGGTTCCACATCACGATTAGGAAAAATTGAAGACGGTACGACAGTTTCAGACTATAACGAAAATGAAATAAGCCGGAAATTTTCTATATCTACTTCACTGACACATTGTGAATGGGCTAAATTCAAAATAAATATCCTTGATACTCCCGGGTATCTTGATTTTATCGGTGAATCAAAAGCAGCTACGCGAGTATGTGATCTTGGTTTGATTGTCGTTCATGCCCAAACCGGCGTTGAAGTTGGGACAGAGTTAGTCTTTAATTTTGCAAAAGAAGACGATATGCCGGTATGGTTCGTCATCAATATGCTGGATAAAGAGCATGCTGACTTTAATAAAACTTTGAATGGTCTTAAAGAGTCTTTTGGGAAACAGGTTGTCCTTTTGCAAATTCCTGTAAACCAGGGTCTTGATTTCGATGCGGTTGTTGATATTGTGACGAATAAAGTCCATCGCTATACAAAAGATGGTAAGGGAACTTATACTGAAGAAGACGTTCCCGCCGATCTGCAGGATATGGTAAACACTCATCGTGAAAATCTGATGGAATTTGTCGCCGAATCCGATGACGCCCTGTTAGAAAAATATTTTGAAGAAGGAGCATTGACCGAGGAGGAATTCCTCACCGGGCTGAAAAAAGCTATCATTAGCCGTAAATTATTCCCGGTATTTGGTGCGTCGGCCTATAGAAACGTCGGAAGCGCTTCTCTATTGGATATGATTTCAAAATATGGTCCGGCGCCCGACTATCGCGGCGTGGTAAAAGGTACTTATAAGGATCAAGAGATTGAGAAAAATATCGCCGATGGCGAAACCGTATCAATGTTTATCTTTAAAACGATCAGTGAAAAACATATCGGTGAATTATCAATTTTCAGAGTAATGTCAGGTAGCGTTCACGCCGGTATTGATTTAATTAACGTCAAATCAGGTAAAAGTGAACGAATCGGACAGATCTTTATAGCCAATGGAAAAGAAAAACTCGAAGTTGCCCATCTACATGCGGGAGATATCGGCTCTGTCGTTAAATTGAAATATACTCATACAAATGATACTCTTGCCGATCCGAAAGCCCTTATCGCTTTTCCTAAAATTCAATTTCCTGAACCGGTTCTACAGGTTGCTATCGAACCTAAATCAAGAGATGACGAAGAAAAGATCAATTCCGGTCTGCAAACCATGGCGATTGAAGATCCTACTTTAACTTATCATTATGCACCGGAATTAAAACAGACAATCCTTTCAGGACAGGGCGAACTGCATATTACGATTTTGCTGGAACGCCTGAAACAAAAATATAACGTGGAAGTCGATCAATTACCGCCTCGTATTCCTTATCGCGAGACTATTAAAAAGCAAAGTTCCGCTAAATATCGTCATAAAAAACAATCCGGCGGCGCGGGACAATTTGCCGAGGTCTGGATGCGAGTAGAGCCAGCCGAGCGTGGTGCCGGCGTCGAATTTAGCAATACCCTCGTAGGTCAAAATGTCGATCGTGTTTTTGTGCCTTCCGTCGAAAAGGGTGTAAAAGTTGCCTGCGAAGAAGGCATTCTCGCCGGCTACCATGTCACAGACGTTAAAGCGATATTTTACGATGGCAAAATGCACCCGGTGGATTCAAAGGATATCGCTTTCCAGATCGCCGGTAAAGGCGCTTTCAAAGAAGCTTTTATGGATGCTGATCCAATCCTATTGGAACCAATTTATAATTTAACCGTCATTATCCCCGAAGAATTTATGGGAGATGTCATGGGGGATATTTCTGTTCGTCGCGGAAAAATTCAGGGCATGGCTGCCGAAGGATCTTTCCAGAAAATTAATGCAAAGATACCATTGGCTGAGTTATATCGGTACAGTACTTCCCTTCGCTCGATGACTCAGGGCAAGGGAATGCATAATATAGAATTCTCACATTACGAGCCGATGCCCCATGAACAACAGGAAAAGGTTGTTGCAGAATATAAACGTGCCCGTGAAGAGGAACATTAAACTTTATGAAACGCATCTGGGCACCCTGGCGAATACAGTATATCAAAGGTCCAAAAGACAAGGGCTGTTTCTTCTGTGATTATCCCAAAGAAAATGACGATCAAAAACATCTCATTGTGCATAGAGGGAAAAAGGCTTTTGTGCTAATGAATTATTATCCATATAACAATGGCCATCTTCTAATCGCACCCTACAAACACGCCGGAGAAATAGACCAACTTGACGATGATACGAAGCTGGAAATGATGAATTACATTAGCTCCTGTATGAAGGCATTAAAGGAAAAATTTAATGCCGAGGGATTCAATGTCGGGATCAATATTGGTCAGGTTGCCGGTGCCGGGATAAAAGATCATCTCCATATTCACGTTGTTCCCAGGTGGAATGGTGATACGAACTTTATGCCCGTTACCGGTCATGCAAAGGTCATCAGTCAGGGGCTTGAAGATGCCTGGAAATCTTTGAAGCAATATTTTGATAATTCAGATGATTACTAATTGACTATCGTTGAATTTTAATTTAAATTAGCACGCTTTTTAAGAATAACGATTCCGGCGTAGCTCAATTGGCAGAGCGGGTGGCTGTTAACCACTAGGTTGTAGGTTCAAGTCCTACCGCCGGAGCATTA
>DPVY01000089.1:1518-5905 GCA_003527965.1 Fidelibacterota bacterium | reverse complement strand
GGAAATATTATTGAAATAAGAGATATTTAAATGCTTTAATCCTTATTTTTGACAACAGCTGTAAAATCCGGTCTGAATGGTGCTGAAATTTCCCGGTCGGCTAAAACTCTCATTGTTAAATCTGCGTGCTTATATTCTCTTATCAGTGCGTTGACCAATTCTTTAACCGATATTATCTCATTGACTTTATACGCATTTGCGCCGGCAAAAGCAAATCCGCTTCCGAATCTGCCTTGACGAGCAGAGATCAGGGCATTAGCTATGCAGTAAGGCACTTTTGTATAGTCGCAGGTTCGCAGACATTTCCAGGAACATTTAAAGGGCTTTTTATTGCCTGCGGATACCGATTCCAGAAAATCATTATTGATCGCTCTGCCGGGCATTCCAACCGGACTTTCTATAATTCTTAAATCATCTTTTTGACAGTTTACATACATTTCTTTGAACCGGATATCCGCGTCGCATTCGTGAGTTGCCACAAACCGAGTAGCCATTTGCACACCACTGGCACCGAGCCGGATAAACCTGTGAATATCCGCACCGCTATAAATACCCCCGGCAACAATAACGGGAATTTTTTTACCAAACTGAATTTCAAATGGATAAACTGCGGTTAAAACTTCAGGAAGCAGAGATTCTAGAGAGTTGGATTCGGTGTAGAGTTCGGCAGCTTTGAAACCGAGATGACCACCAGCCAAAGGACCTTCTACAACTACGGCGTCGGGAACATATTGATACTTTTTAGCCCAATGCTGAAATATGATTTTTACCGCTCTGCCCGATGACACAATGGGAATAAAACTCGTATGAATATTAGCAAGTCCCTGATCAGCAATACGGGCGGGAAGTTTCAGTGGTAATCCGGCGCCCATCAGGATGACATCGACTTTTTCCTCTACTGAAACTTCAAATAAGCTGTCGTAATCCGAAAGCGCCATCATAATATTTACACCGATCAGTCCGTCGGTCTTTGAGCGGGCTGTTTTTATTTCCTGTCTTAACGCCCTGGAATTAATTTCACTCATGGCGCCCGGTAACTTTTTTCCGGACATTCCAAGTCCGACAGCCGCGATGACGCCGATGCCGCCCTCATTGGCAACCGCCGAAGCCAAACCGGAGAGAGATATTCCGACGCCCATACCGCCCTGGATAATGGGTATTTCAGCGGTCAGTTTTCCTATTTTCAGCGTTGGCATTTTTCCAAACATTTTTACTTCTTCCTTTATTTATCATATACTGTAATTTCACTGTCTATTATACGGAACATTTTGTATTGGTGTTGTAAAAGTACTGTAAAATTTATAGCGTTCGATATTACTGATGCCGGGTTAATGCCAAAATCCGGGAATGTTCGGGGCTGAAGTAGAAAATAATGGATACCACCGATGAAGATAGTTTCACTATTCGGGAAATATGATTTTATTAGCGTTAATTTAATGAATTATCGCCTACATATCCGGCGTCGGTGTCTCGGCGAATGTTGAAGGTAATCCCGGCGCGGGTTTTTCAATTACCCGCATCTTTTTCCATTTACCGCCCAGAAAGCGGATATAGAATCCAATGCCCAGCGAAATGATATAGATCGTTAAGATAGTCCAGCCTACAAAAATCCCCTGTTTCCAGACAATTAATGCGAAATAACTCGGGATAATCAACAGGCAAACCGACAGAACACCAAGCATCCGCATGACGAAGCGGGTGTCGCCGGCGCCTTTGATCGCCGCAGCGAAGATGATATTAAAGGTATCGAAAATTGAATAAACGGCGACAAATTTGAGGAGTACGACGACGATTTTCCTGATCGACGCCAGTGCCTGAGGTGCTGATCCGGCGACAAATGGCTTGATAAACAGTTCGGGATACGTGAGATACAGTATCGCCATCGCCGACATATAAAATATGGTAATGTGAAAGCCGGAATAGGTGCTTTTTTGGGCGAGTTCCGGATTATCATTGCCAAGGTGTTGACCAACGAGGACAGACACTGCGACGCCAAACCCGATCATGGGCATGAAGGCGAGGTTGTTAATGTTGAAAGCGATATTGGTTGCCGCCAGGGAATCTGTGCCGAGTTTGCCGACTATCATCAGAAAAGCTGTAAAGCCAGCCATATCGATGAAAAACTGGACGCCGTTAGGAAAACCGAACTTAATAAGCCGTTTAAAGAGTAAAAATTCCGGTTTGCAACCCGATATAGTACAATATTCTTTACAAAACGACGGTCTTGTGAAGATGATTAAATATATTATGAAACTGACACAAGCGGATATTACGGTCGCAATCGCCGCGCCTTTGATTCCCAACTCAGGAAAGCCGCCCTTGCCGAATATCAGGAAATAATCAAGGATGATATTGGTGACCGTTGCGCTAACATTGATCCACATCAGCAGCCAGGTTTTTCCACGTCCGCTGAAGAATCCCGAAAAAGCGGAAGAGGCAATAGCCGGAAAGGCGCCCAGGCAGAGAACCTGAAAATAGATGATTTCGAGAGATTGGATATCCTGGGCGTGACCGATGAATCCGAAAATCGGTTTTGCCAAGGGAATTAACAGAAAATGAAATATTCCCCCGATGATTGCAATGTAAATTCCCTGCCAGACGATAGGACCGATGTTTCTGAATTGTTTTGATCCGTAGTACTGGGCAACAAATGTGCTGATATAACTGGCTGTGCCGATGAACAAAGACATGATCATAAAGTTAAAGATACCGGCAGGCATCGCGGCTGCGATTGTTTTGGGTGAATACCAGGTCAGGAACATCCTGTCGACAAAATGCTGGATCGACCAGGCGCTGGTGCTGAGAATCAGCGGAATGGCGATGCGCAGTAATTCGCGGTAGCCCCCGGGAGCATTCCATCTGTAGCGTAGAGCTAACAATGGCGACATAACAAATCCTTAAGAAAGAGGACAAAAAAACAAAAAATTACATTGATTTTAAATTACAACCGAAAGCATCAGGAATCAAAAATAAAATTCGGCGATTTTGAATTCTTTAAATTTGGCGCCGGGTTTTTGATTGATTTAAAACTGATTCAATCGTAATTTTACATCCTTGATTTTCACTAAAAACGAATATGAATGAATATAAAAAACAACAGACTTTATTATTACTGAGCAATTGGGTTCAGATTACCGAAGTTGCCGAAAATAGAGCGACTCTGATTGTCGAGGGTTATTTAAAACCCGGCGGAACCGTAGAGGAAATCCGTCGCCAAACCAAAGGTCTTATCTATAAAATTCAGCACAGACAGGAAAATTCCAGGGACATTTTTACAATTCGTTTCCAGCCGGGTGTGGGCAATATACCGAGAATCAATCTTGTGCTTTTTATAGCGACGATTTTTACGACATTGTTAGCCGGCTCGATGATGGCGGGCGTGAATCCGCTGCAAAATCCGGTATTGATCATAAGGGGTATACCCTTTTCGGTGACCCTGATGCTGATTCTTGGCGTTCATGAATTAGGGCATTTTCTGATGGCACGGAAACACAAAGTAGACGCCACGTTGCCCTATTTTATCCCTGCGCCGACGATAATCGGAACATTTGGAGCGTTCATTAAAATGCGTTCACCCGTGCGCAAGCGGCGGGCATTGGTTGAGATTGGCGCCGCGGGTCCGATTGCCGGGTTTTTAGTGGCTGTCCCGGCTTTATTTATCGGACTCGCTCTTTCCCGGATTACAACAGATTCAGGAGAAATTGGTTTAAAGTTAGGCGAGTCAATTTTAATGAAAATCGCCACCCGGATCATGGTGCCGGATCTGACGGATAATATGGACATTATTCTTCATCCGGTTGGATTTGCGGCGTGGATTGGTATATTGGTCACGATGTTGAATCTTCTGCCGATTGGGCAATTGGATGGCGGACATATTGCCTATGCTCTCCTGGGGAAATGGTACAAAAAGATTGCCTGGGGTTCGCTGGGCGTCATAATATTTTTAAGCATATTTTCTATTAATTGGCTGGTATGGGCGGTGCTGGTCTATTTTCTGACCCGCATGAAACATCCGCCCATTATGGATGAATATGAACCGGTCACCCAATATGAAAAGATGATCGGGATCATTGCCCTGATAATTTTTATTTTAACTTTTATCCCGGTACCCTTTCAATTTTAATCACATTCGGCAGGTAAGATGGAAAATCAACGGCAGCATTATAAAATATTGGCTCTTCTGAGAATTGAGTGAGTAAGTTAATGTCCGGTATCCAACCCCAGTGTAATAAAAGAAAAAGAAAATTTTACGGGACAGACACGGGATTTCCAAATATGAAGGAAATAGAAAAAAGTTTGACTTACAGGAACGGTTTACCACGCTCATTCCCAAACCACTATACCACACTCATTCTCAAGTCCCTATACCACACTCATTCCCAAGCCC
>DPVY01000089.1:0-1209 GCA_003527965.1 Fidelibacterota bacterium | reverse complement strand
CAGCTTGGGAATGCTAGAGAAGAGTGAAATTTCCGTTACAAAGACCGGGGCTTTGTAACAAGTAAGAAAAGGTTAGATGAAAAAGGAAAAGGAGCGATAGTGACAAAAATACTTGGATATTGGACAAGCAGGTTTTTTATTTTTAGTATATCGACCACTAAAGAATAGAAGGAACTAAAGAATTGAAAGATTCATTGTTTAAACTGGTAAAAAATAATTATGTATTCATTGGTATTGTGCTTGTAGTCACTATTTCATCGCTGCGATTTTTAATATTGTCGATCCCGGTTCACATCGATCAGGAAAATGTCAAATTTACTATTCCCAAAGGGGCAAATTTAAGCCGAATTGCAGATCTGTTATATGAAAAGGAAATAATCAATAATCCTAAATCCTTTATCCTGGCTGCCCGCTTTATGTTTAAGAATAATTCATTAAAGGCTGGCTATTTTAACCTTCAGAGCGCCAAAACCTATCATTCATTGATTCGGATATTATCCAGTTCCAGGGTGCATGCGATCAGGATTACTGTCCCCGAAGGTTATCAGAGTAGACAGATAGCCCGGCTTCTCGCCGATCAATTGAATTTTACGAGCGCTGAATTTATGGAATATTCGCATAATTCAGCATTCCTGGAATCTCTGGGTATTCATTCCGGTTCGCTCGAAGGATATCTTTTCCCGGATACTTACGATTTTAACGATTCCGATGATCCGAATATAATAATCCGAAAAATGGTTGCCAGATTTCACGAAATGGTTAATGATTCGATTCGTCAGGCGATTATTGCATCCGACCGTACTTTGCATGAAGTGCTTACTTTGGCTTCGATTGTTGAAGGTGAGTGTATGGTCGACGACGAACGCCCGATTGTCGCATCAGTTTATATTAATCGCCTGAGAAAAAGAATACGGCTGGAGTCCGATCCAACGATCCAATACATAATCTCTAATGGTCCCCGCCGTTTATTGAGCGAAGACCTTGAAATAGAATCACCTTACAACACCTATAAAAACAGAGGACTGCCTCCGGGTCCGATTAATAATCCGGGGATTAAATCTATTATCGCCGCTACCTGGCCGGCTAAAACTGATTACCTCTACATGGTTGCCGTGGGAGACGGAACCCATAGTTTTACCAGTGATTACGACAGTTTTCTGAAAGCCAAGAGAAGATTTCAACGAGTACGGCGACAAGTAGCCCGTGACG
>DPVY01000090.1:2408-4375 GCA_003527965.1 Fidelibacterota bacterium | reverse complement strand
TGAACTCTGCAAACAATTGTTGCGCAAATCCCGATGAGCCTCGTTTTTCCGCAATGCCATTTATCAGCATCTGTCTTATCCGATGCTGTGCCGCCTCGCTTATCCCGGTTATGCTCTCTGCCCCCATCATCTGCGCCATGCGTATCTGTCTCGCCTGTTCCCAGGTTATCTTACCCTGTTTGATTGCCTCTTTTACCGTAGTCGGTAATGTCGCAATATTCAAAGCAATCTGCTTTTCGCCCAACTCTACCATCGCCCCAACCAAAAACGATTTCAATACCAATTCGTTTATCTTTGCAATCGGCAGCGCAAAACTGTCTGCTAAGAATTTCCTGAATTTTTCCTTTTCCCTGATCGTTATTTCTTTATCCAGTAATCGATTATCTTTGATATATTTCAATATCGTGTCGTTCAGTTTTTTCCGCTGCCATAGTTGATCGTAATAAGCGCTCTCCAGTTTATTTATTATTTGATTCCCGCTTGTTCCAGGTGTCTTTTTCGATTTTTCCAGTCCAATTGCTTTACAAAGTCCATCTGTGACAATAGCCTTATCGTCATCATCGGCATATATCAGACTTTTAGAAAATTTTATCTTTGTCTTAGTCAATTCAATACTCCACTGTAAGCGTGACGTCGCCCTGTTTCGATTTTCTCATACTCTTTTCTGCTTCACCTTCTTCGGCTTCGTCCCAGTCCGGGTATTCGTCGTATTCTTCGCCTTCTTTGCCACCCTCATCTTGTCCTTCGGGTTCGCCCTCTTCCTGTCCTTGCTGCATTAGCGCGTTGCTTATCAGTTGCAGTAATTGCGGATTACCTATTGCCGGTAGATCGTATAGATTTACATCGCCTACCTTCAGTTCAAACTTTTCCTTGTCCGCTTCAACCAGTAGATCATTTACGCTGCAAGTAGTTTCCAGCCGTTTTTTATCTATATCAATCTTTTTGCCCTGATCTTCAACGTCCAGCCCGCTCCAAACCAGCCCAACGCCCTCTATGCCCGTCAACTCCTCAAACGTGCCTGCGTTGTTCAGCGTATCCGCCATATTGTTCAAAAACCGTCTTAGCCCCGGGTCCTGAGACCGCACCATCGCCCCTTCTTCTTCTTGCTTACTAAACATCCGTTGTTTGCCTACCGAGTTTTTGTTACTCGCCATACTGACATTCTCAGGCTCAAGCCCTTCAAAAGTACATAACCAGCTAAATAACGTTGACATCCATAGAAAATCTTCCATTTCCTTAGAACTCTCGTGAAAACGAATGAATTTAGGATCAACGCCCTTTGGCAACCCCACAACAGGATATTTCCACTTGTCATTCTTACCAGCCGATATTCCCCATATCAATTTCCTAAACAAAGTCATTTCCTGTTTTGAAAAGCCGTCCTCGGTTGCTCCGACAACCGCTATCATGCCCTTCGGCATTGTATTAGCCGACCGTCTCGTTACGTTGTATGTGATCGAATCTATGATATAACGCATTACGTTCAGCGCACGCTCTACTACGCTAAGTCCTTTGAATTGATGCTCAATGTCCGTAGTCCCGTAAAAATGGTTGTAAATAAGTTTTTCCGGCGTAAATAACGCAACCAACTTCAATTGCCTGTCAACCATACCATATCGGTATTCATCCTGAAAATATGTCTTGTAGCCTAATAGATTCTCCTGTTTTTCTCTTGTCTTAACAGGCTGATAGAAATCCAGAAAATTTGAATGCTGCTCCATTTCTTCAACTTTTGGTATCACAGGATGAATTATACCGGCATCTACAACACACAATGCCACCGGTTTACCTCTATTGGAATACTTTTTATTAAAACTACCGTTTTCCCTTACTATCTCTATTGCTATTGTATCAAGATCAAATATATCGTTATAGCAATAAAACAGGAATGAACTCATCGACGGAGTTTCGCTGTTCGGTATGAAAAAGAATTTACGTGCGACATAATTCTCTATCTCCTCACATTT
>DPVY01000090.1:0-2083 GCA_003527965.1 Fidelibacterota bacterium | reverse complement strand
TTCTTTTCCGCTTTTGATAATTTTTTCTGCCTGTCCAGATATGTAATGTTAAAGCCGGGATTCTTACTGTCCGATATTTTCGCAAACTCAATTATCTGATTGTATCTATAGGATTTAATCAGTTGCGCCGGTAGTGATCTACCCCCTTGCCTTAATATCCTGTAGCCTGTTGATTCCGACGGAAAATCATAGCCGTCTATTGTGTTCCTGCTAACCTCAACGTCAAACATTATAGACAGCAGGTGATCTATTGTCATCTTATCGTCCGCCATGTTCTTTGCCACGTATTCGTCATAAGATTTACGTAAATCGGGATCACGTAGCATTTCATCTACTTCGCTGATTATACCCTCGCTCTGCGCTTTATCCAGTACCTTCCTCGCGTGCTTAACAAATCCTAACTTCATATCGTCCTGGACATTTTTCGTCATTTTATCCATTATCAGCCCTCTTGATTTTGTGTATATGATGAACGGTTGTATCTATACGCCCGGACACTTTCCCACCGTTGATACTGACGGAGATATTAATATCACAGTACTCGGAAATATCTGTTTTCAGCAACTTAAAAATTGAGGATAGGTTATCTGCGATAATATTATATGATTGTTCTGAATAGTCTTTATTCTTGCAATCTAATTTCATGTATTCAAATTAAAAACATTTTGACGTAATATTCAAGTGTTTTCTGACATTTTATTCAGGTGTCTTGATAATTATTTTGATTGTCTTCTATCTATTGGCGTTATATCGCTGTTCAATAAAATATAATTCGTTTTTTAAGTCACCTAATTCTGATGAAAGTTTTACCTTTTCATTAATCAATTCTAACGTCGAATCTGTTTGTATTTTCGCTATTCTGAATAATTCCTTTTCCTTTTTTGCATACGGTTTGATTAATTCCGCTAATTTTTGATTGTCATCACGATTATCATCAAGTATTTTTTGACCTTCTTTCCGGAGTTGTATGATGTCGGATAATGGTTCCGCGTTCAATATATTATCAATTACTGAAATGCGTTTAGTTGTCTTTTTAATAGATTCACAAACGATTTTCTCTTTTGTACTCATCATTCTAAATGTTCCTTTCTATCTATTGATATGTTGGGTCTCAGAGCAATTATTTTTTACATGATATTTTAAAATAACGCTTGTTTGGTTTTCTCCAAAACGGAAGAATACAAATATATCCTGTATCTTCGTGCTGCCAATAAACCCATATCCATCTTGTTAATGGATTATTTTGAAGTCTTTGAATTATTTTAAACATTTTTCCTTTCCATCTATTGATTATGTTAAATATTTTTCTTTAAAGGTTTCATTTTCCATAATGTTTTTTCACAGATTTTAATTCCTTCTTCCTGGAGTAAACAAAATTTATCATGAGTTTCTGTCTTATCCGTATCTGCTTGTTTATTATGTCTCAACGCAAAAAGAATATCCCTTAATCTGTAAATTTCTTTTTTTGTCATTTTACATCCCTTTCATTTCATTGTGATTATGTCTATTAGATATTAGACAGAATAGCGTTCCCACATGTTATTTTGCTTTCATCTTCTTCTTTGGACGCAATAAAAACCAATACTTCATATCCGGCATTTTGTAAATTTATATCATATTCTTTGTATGGATAATATTCTGTGTATTTACCAGATGTTTTAATATCGTTTGATTCGGCGGTGTTTGTCTTGTGCATTGGGGTTAGTTTTATAATGTACAGTTCTGGGTTGAAGTATCGTAGTAGAACATCTGGGTCTATCTCATATCCGGCTACAGCGAAGTTTAAAGTTATTTTCCTACCAACCGGAACTATACCGTCCATAATTTTTGCTATCTCTGGCAATGAAAGAGCATTACCATTAAACATTATATTACGTTCATCTTCATTTGTTGAATTGATACTTAATTGAAGACCTGCATTCCCACCATAAAGCCTGTTTTTCATTCGCATCCAAGTGTGAATAAAAAGTTTAAGCCATTCATTCCGTTTTGGCATCATCGTAGAAACGACAGGGTGTACTACTTCGTGTTCGGGAAGTAGATGAGTGTGAAACCATTTAGCAGCATCAAGAACCGTAGGATT
>DPVY01000152.1:5443-6155 GCA_003527965.1 Fidelibacterota bacterium | reverse complement strand
ATTGGCTCCGGTTATTTCCATTAACGGTGAATTCTTTGCCGGTGTAGAACCCGAAAAGATCAAAGGCATACTCAATCTATTTCGAAAAAAAGGAAATGAACATGGCAAATCCTAAAATGAGTACATTTTCCGGTGACGATATCTCTATAATTGAATTATTTGATCTTCTTAAAGTCGAGCCTCGGGAAAATGGAAAACCTGAAGAATGGCTTAAAATACTGCGACGTGAAGTTGTTGAAAAGCCGGTTATTTTTATTGGCACCGGTACCTGTGGATTGGGAGCCGGCGCCGGTAAAACACTGCACCGGATTTACGAATACCTCGAAGAAAAACAGATTGAGGCTGATGTTGTTGAGGTTGGCTGCATCGGTTTATGTGTTGAAGAGCCCATAGTCGAGGTCCAGCTTCCCGGTAAAACAAGGGTAGCTTTTCGCAAAGTGACAGTGGGAAATATTGATTTGATTTTAGATTCGATTTTCTCAAATAAAATACTGCTGGATAATGTCATTGGTCAACACCGGGCTGAAGGTCTCGAATCATGGGAAAATATCGTCATGATTGATGAGCACCCTTTCTTTGCGCCTCAAACCCGCTGGGTTTTATCTAATTGCGGGATTATTGATCCGGTTAATATTGATGAATATATCGCTCGTGGCGGTTTTCGGGCGTTGTCGAAAGTTGTCAGTTCGTACACTCGTGAGGAAATTTGTAA
>DPVY01000152.1:4997-5122 GCA_003527965.1 Fidelibacterota bacterium | reverse complement strand
ATACTGTTAGAAAGCGGATTACGCGGTCGCGGAGGCGGCGGATTTTTAACCGGAATGAAATGGAAATTTGCGCTAAACACCGAAGCCGATCAGAAATATTTTATCTGTAATGCCGATGAAGGCGA
>DPVY01000152.1:0-4692 GCA_003527965.1 Fidelibacterota bacterium | reverse complement strand
GCCGATGAAGGCGATCCCGGCGCTTTTATGGATCGGGCTGTTATCGAAGGCGATCCCTTCCGACTGGTGGAGGGGCTTGCCATTGCGGCTTATGCGATTGGCGCCAATAAAGCGTATGTCTATATAAGGGCAGAATATCCGCTGGCGATCAAAAGGCTTAAAGAGGCGATTGGGAAATCGATTGAGTATGGTCTCCTGGGCCAAAACATTCTCGATAGTGGCTTTGACCTCCAAATAATCATAAAGATGGGTGCGGGAGCATTTGTTTGTGGCGAGGAAACAGCGCTAATACATAGCATCGAAGGTAAGCGGGGAATGCCGCGCCCACGTCCGCCTTTTCCAACGGATTCGGGACTATTCAATAAACCGACTGTCATAAATAATGTCGAAACTCTTGCGAATGTGCCCGCCATTGTATATAACGGTTCCGAATGGTTTAGATCAATCGGTACGGAAAAAAGTAAAGGTACAAAAGTATTTGCGCTTTCCGGCAAGATTAGCCGTACCGGGTTAGTCGAAGTTGCCATGGGAACCTCCCTGAGGGAAATTATTGAGAAAGTCGGAGGTGGAATTCCCAACGGTAAAAAATACAAAGCCGTGCAAATCGGCGGCCCTTCAGGCGGTTGTATCCCCGAACAGCATCTCGATATAGAGATTGATTATGAATCTTTGCAGTTGGTCGGAGCCATGATGGGTTCCGGCGGATTGGTTGTAATGGACGAAGATACCTGTATGGTGGATGTAGCTAAATTTTTCATGGATTTTATTCAGAGAGAAAGCTGCGGTAAATGTATTCCCTGCCGCGAGGGAACCCGCCGAATGCTGGAAATTATGAAGCGGATTACGCGGGGACGCCGGAATGAATCCGGCGCCGAAGCTCTTGAGAGATTTAAGGGAATCATGTATTTGAACCGCTTAGCCGAAGTAATTAAGGATACGAGTCTGTGTGGTCTTGGAAAAACCGCTCCGAACCCGGTGTTAAGCACTTTACGCTGGTTTCGGGAAGAATATGAGACACATATCTTTGAGAGAAAATGTCCTGCAGGAGTATGCACCGAGCTTTTAACCTACGAAATTGATGCTGAAAAATGTATTGGTTGTACGCTATGTGCCAAGAATTGCCCGTCGGACGCTATTATGGGTAAGTTAAAAACACCCCATTATATTATTCCCGATAAATGTATCGGTTGCGGGCAATGTTTTGAAGTATGTAGGTTTAATGCTGTAACGAAAAAGTAGTTGAGGTTAGTGTGATTACGATAGAAGTCAATAATAGAAAAATTCAGGCGAATTCAGGTGAATCCGTTTTGACTGTATTAAAACGGGAAGGGATCAGGGTTCCGACGCTTTGTCACCTCCCTGATCTTTTTCCTACGGGCGCCTGCCGTCTTTGTGTCGTTGAAATTGAAGGTTACAACGGATTAGTGCCGAGCTGCGCTTTTCAGGTAGCCGATGGAATGAAGGTTCACACCCATACACCCCGGGCTATTCGTGCCCGAAAGACGATTATTGAGTTGCTTCTCTCAAATCATCCTGATGATTGTTTATACTGTGTCCGGAACGGTGATTGCGATTTACAGAGTCTGGCGGAAGAGTTAGGTGTGCGGGAAAGACGTTACACCGGTGAGAAAAACGACTATAAGGTCGATACATCCAGCCCGTCAATCGTTCGCGATCAGTCTAAATGTATTCTGTGTGGTAAATGTGTCCGGGTATGTGAGAAAATTCAGGGAGTCAGTGCCATTGATTTTATCGGGCGAGGCAGTGGAACGTATATCGGTCCTGCTTTTAACGAAGGCATGAATATTTCGAGCTGTATCAATTGCGGACAATGTATTGTTGTATGTCCTACCGGGGCATTGCGCGAACGGAGCAGTATAAAAGAGGTGCTCGATGCTATTAACAATCGGGAAAAATTTGTGGTTGTTCAGCATGCTCCCAGCGTTTCGGTGACTCTTGGCGAAGAATTCGGAATAAAGCCCGGGAATGACGTCATCGGAATTATGACGGCGGCGATGCGCCGTATCGGTTTTGACCGGGTTTTTGATACTTCTTTTTCTGCTGATTTAACGATTATGGAGGAAGCTTCCGAATTGGTTGAAAGATTAAATAACGGCGGTAAGACGCCCATGCTGACCAGCTGTTGTCCCGGTTGGATCAAATTTATTGAGACATTTTACCCGGAATTAATCGATAATATTTCCAGTTGTAAGAGTCCTCAGCAGATGATGGGAGCCCTGATTAAAAGTTATTATGCCGAGCGGGAAGGTATTGATCCTAAGAATATTTATAGTGTCGCAATAATGCCCTGTACGGCAAAAAAATTCGAAGCGGACAGATCGGAGCTAATTCATAATGGCATTGCCGATATAGACGCCGTATTAACCACTCGGGAACTGGCCAGGATAATTAAATTGCGTGGGCTGGATATCAGGAATATGGAGCCGGAAGGCAACGATTCTCCTTTTGGAGAACGAAGCTCGGCGGGTAAATTGTTCGGTGTAACCGGTGGTGTAATGGAAGCTGCCGTCAGAACGGCTCATTTTATGATTACCGGTAAAGAGATGGAAGAGTATATTATCAAAGATTTGCGCGGACTCGATGGAATAAAGGAAACGAAAGTAAGCATAAATGGTATGGAATTGGGCTTGGCGGTTGTAAGCGGTCTGGGCAATGCCCGAAAGCTGCTGGATCAGATTCGCAACGGTCGTAGCGATATCCATTTTATTGAAGTGATGACCTGCCCGGGTGGCTGTATTGCCGGTGGTGGTCAACCTCTGGCAGTTGACAAAGCCGCTATCAAAGCACGCATGAAGTCTTTGTATGATATCGACCAGGAGGCACCTGTGCGCACTTCTCATTCTAACAAATATATCAAGAGATTATATGATGAATTTCTCGGGGAACCACTCAGTGAAAAAAGTCATCATCTCCTGCATACCAAATATCAGAAAAGAGATGTGCTTAAATAAGGATTTTTATGACCAGAGATAAGAGTCACCCCTTAGTCATTACCCAGAAAGACAAGTGCCGGGTCTGCTATACCTGTGTCAGGGAATGTCCCGCTAAAGCGATTCGAATAGCCGACGGTCAGGCGGAAGTTATTCCGGAACGTTGTATTGGATGCGGAAACTGTGTTAAGGTCTGTAGTCAAAACGCAAAGAAAGTGCTTAGTTCAATCGATGAAGTCTATGAAATTTTGGCATCCGAAAATAAAGTAGCGGCTATTATTGCCCCGAGTTTTCCGGCAGATTTCACGAATATGGATCATTTGGAGTTTGTCGGCAAAATTCGGGCTTTGGGATTTGATTATGTAAATGAAGTTGGCTTTGGCGCAGATCTGGTGGCTCGTGAAATGAAGCGACTCCTGACCGAAACCGACCAGAGATATATTTCAACAGCCTGCCCGGCGGTATTCGGTTATATTAAACGGTATCATCCGCAGATAATGGATAAGCTGGCTCCGGTTGTATCTCCTATGATTGCCACAGCCAGAGCCTTACGTCAAATACACGGTCCGGATTTGAAAATAGTCTTTATCGGGCCCTGTATTGCTAAAATGGGCGAAGCCTACAGTGACGAAATGTCCGGCGAGATCGACGAAGTCCTGATCTTTGGCGAGCTGCACCATATGTTTGAAGATAATGCTCTCAAAGAGATTGATATTAAAAAAAGTGATTTTGACCCGCCTCATGCCAGCCGCGGGAGTTTGTTTCCGATTCGCCGGGGACTCTTGCAAGCCGCTGAAATAAATGAAGATTTATTATCGAATGATGTTGTTTCGGCAAACGGCAAAGCCAATTTTATTGAAGCGATAACCGAATTCGGTTACGGCGATTTAAACGCTCGCCTTTTGGATGTACTTTGTTGTGACGGATGCATCATGGGAGCCGGAATGACTTCCAAAGAACCATTGTATAAACGTCGCACTCGTGTTGGTAATGCCGTGCGAAAAGCCCAGGAAACCAGAAATGCCGGGGAATGGCGCAGGTATATGGGAAAGTTTAGAAAACTGGATTTGTCAAGAACGTTTACTGTTTTCGATCAACGGATTCCGGATCCCGAGGAAGCTAATATCGCCAAAATTATGACAAAAATAGGTAAGTTTGGCAAAAGCGATGAACTGAATTGCGGAGCCTGTGGATATGAGACCTGTCGGGAACATGCTATTGCGATTTTAAAGGGGCTGGCTGAATCGGAAATGTGCCTGCCGTATTCCATCGAAAAATTGCATAAAACTATTAAAGAATTGCATTTATCCTACGAACAGCTGGACGATACCAAAGCTGCCCTGATTCAGTCTGAGAAGCTTGCCAGTATGGGACAGCTGGCGGCCGGCATTGCTCACGAGGTGAATAACCCGCTCGGAGTCGTTGTGATGTATGCTCACTTACTGGCTGAGGATGCCGAACCGGATTCCGAAATGTCGGAAGATTTGCAAATGATCGTTGAGCAGGCTGACCGTTGTAAAAATATTGTCTCGGGGCTGTTAAACTTTGCCCGTCAGACCAAAGTGGAGCACAAAACCGTCAATATCGTTGATATGCTCAATAACTTCATCCGGACAGTCCAGGTACCCGGGAATATTACTATCAAAATTGATAATCGACTGAAAAACCCCAACGCGGAAATTGATCGGGATCAGATTATTCAGGTTATGACAAATCTTGTAAATAATAGCATCACGGCTAT
>DPVY01000188.1 GCA_003527965.1 Fidelibacterota bacterium | reverse complement strand
TTTCTGAAGAAATGTTGCGTTTTAATAATTCAGTCAGTTTTGCATACCCCAGGGCTCTTGTATCGGCGTTAATATCAATTTTCGGTAATGTATCGATATAGTTTAAATCAAATGCGGCGTTGGGTATCGTAGCCGTGTCGTCAACCGGAAAAATAGTATACCTGCCAATTGCATTAGCCTCAACGGAAAGGTCCATCAGCGGAAAAACAATATCCGGATGAAAAGTTTCCGTGAGTGTTTTTATGGCTTCGTAGTGAATTTTGTAATTTTGCTGACCAAGTTTTATGGTGCTGTTAATCATTTCCAATCCGGGAAATCCCATTAGCGGGGCGATTAGACGTTTTTTTAGGCGATATTGTTGTTTAGCCAGCGACGCCAAATTCGAATGTTTCATGGATGGTTCCTTTGACAAATTATAAGCCTTTTCAATATATCAAATACAATGGAAATTACTGTATATTTATTTAAGTATGAATGATAAATACGACGATGTTTATCTTTATATTATCAATATATTGCTCTATATTATCATTATGAAAACCATCGCCCTGGCAAAAGATGATTTCCTCGCAATTCCCGCCGGCGCTAAGATCACCTTTCATCGTCTGGCCTGGGAAGTTGGGCGGAAGTCGATTAGCATGAATGCCGGCCCCGATTTACGGTATCATACTTTGGCGAGTGACGCCACGGCTCTGCATACTCACGAATTTGCCGAATTTTTCCTAGTTATCAGCGGCAAGATAAAACATATTATCAATAGTGAAGTGCAGATATTACAAACAGGAACTATAGTATTTGTCAGACCAACCGATGTACATGGTTTTGAAAAGCTGGAAGATTCAGCCTGCGAACTGGTAAATGTGGCTTTTAAACTAGAATTTCTCCTGGATTTAAGCGTTTATCTGGGTAATGATTTTTTCCTGCGGAAATATACCGGACCGGTAACGTCGCCGATGTTTAAACTTTCGCTGCCGGAAACCGAAGAACTGGCTTTACGGATGATTCGCATGAACGTGCTACAAAATACGTCGGTGGATTTGGCTCGCTTGAAAATCAAGATAATGCTGGCGGGAATATTCACTCGTTTTTTTCTGGAAACCGATTATCCCAATTTTGATTATGAACGTCCGGTATGGTTTAACCGGCTCTGTAGGGATATGAATAAAACCGAAAATATAGTCGCGGGACTGCAAACCCTGAAGCGCCTGGCGCCCTGTACCCAGGAGCATTTGTGTAAATGCTTTCGTAAATATCTGGATAAAACACCGACCGAATTCATCAACGAATTGCGCATCAAGCAGGCGGCTAAGCAGATTGTCGAAAGCGACGCGAAAATCCTGGCGGTGGCAATGGATCTGGGATTTAAAAGTCTCAGCCGTTTTTACAGTATGTTTAATAAATTCTATGGTATATCACCGGCAAAGTACCGTATAATGAGCAGGCAGAATGACATTCCGATATAAAATAATCTGCCGAAAGTCAACAGAGGTCGGGGGTTAACAGGAAACAGGGCTCTGCCATGTAACCTTTCCACAGCAGAGCCCTGAAGCAAAGATAAAAGACTGGGTAATTATATCAAATCATACAATGCCATGTGCTAACATAGCGTCTGCAACTTTAATAAAGCCGGCAATATTAGCGCCTTTGACATAATTTGTGTAATTGCCATTTGAGCCGTATTTAACACATTGCGAATGGATATTCTCCATAATGGTTTTTAATTTTGCGTCGATTTCTTCATAAGTCCAGGATAACCGCTGACTATTTTGACTCATTTCCAATCCGGAAACGGCAACTCCGCCTGCATTAGCGGCTTTTCCGGGACCAAAAAGAATTTTATTATTTAAAAATACATCAACTGCGCCGGGATTTGACGGCATATTGGCGCCTTCGGAAACACAGATACATCCATTATTAATTAGAGTGTTTGCATCGTCTTCGCTAATTTCATTTTGTGTGGCACAAGGTAATGCAATATCACATTTAACTTTCCACGGGCGTTGATTTTCCCAATATTCAACCCCATATTTTTCAGCATATTCCCGAATTCTACCCCTTTTCATGTTCTTTAATTCAAAAACGAAATCAAGTTTTTCTTTATCAATTCCGTCAGGATCATATATTGTGCCGTTCGAGTCCGAAAAAGTAACAACTTTTCCACCTAATTGAATTACTTTCTCAGCTGAATATTGGGCGACATTGCCTGACCCGGAAATTGTAACGGTTTTTCCTTTAAAGGATTCGTCGATTGTTTTCAACATTTTTTCGGCGAAATAGACATTGCCGTATCCCGTTGCCTGGGGTCGAATCAGACTGCCGCCCCAATTCATTCCTTTGCCGGTTAATACGCCGGTAAAATCATTTTTTAAACGCTTATATTGACCGAAAAGAAAACCAATTTCACGACCGCCAACTCCTATATCTCCGGCGGGAACATCAGTGTTGCTGCCAATATGCCGATAAAGTTCCGCCATAAAGGATTGACAAAAACTCATAACTTCATCATCCGATTTGCCTTTTGAACAGAAATCCGAACCGCCTTTGGCGCCGCCCATGGGAAGTCCGGTAAGACTATTCTTGAAAATCTGCTCAAAACCTAAGAATTTCAGGATACTTAAATTCACGGATGAATGAAACCGGAGCCCGCCTTTATAAGGACCAATTGCAGAGTTGAATTGTACACGGTAGCCGCGATTAATTTGAATATTGCTCTGATCATCGCGCCAGGGAACCCGGAATATAATTATTCTTTCAGGTTCTACGATTCGCTCTAATATTTTTGAATTAAGGTAAACCGGGTTTTCCTGTAAAAAATCCCATAAGGAAGCGACTACTTCGTGAACCGCCTGATGAAATTCGGCTTGATCCGGGTCTTTTTTAACTACCACCGTTTCCATGAATTCTTTTGCCGAAGAATATTTTTTTCCGTAATACATAAACATCTCCTTTTATATTAATTAACAACTCCCGTAGCGGCTTGCGACGTATATATTTAATAAATAAGGTATTGGGTTGTAAAAACTTATATTATATTATTCTATACTGTCATTTATAAATTAACTGAAAAAAACAATGCGGAATAATATAATCTATGTTGAACGTGATGTCAAGTATTATCTGAACTTCGGGGCGGTCTATAAATTGATATAAATATACCGGCAATATTGATTGACAATGCTGTAGCCTTCGATGATTCCGGGTGAAAAACATCAGATCAGGGCTCATTATTAATGGGCGTCAGATCGACAAATTCAATCCCGAATTGAGGCTGGAGGTCATTATGATTGTCGGTAAAATCAACAGTTACCGGTGAATTTCCTTCGACTTCTGTGGCTTCATTCAACGGCCAGTAACCGACCAGTCCGGGCTCATTACCGATTAAAGTTAACCTGCTGTAATTTTGTATCTCTGCCGGGGTTCGCGCGACATTCCATAAGCGCACTTCGTCTATTAGTCCCCGAAAACGTTCATTCTGATAAAGACCTCCTATATAAAACCCGGTATCACCGGCACCGATATTATCGGAAAAAACTTCTTCGGCTACCAAAATGCCGTTAATGTATAATCGTGCCATTGAACCGTTATAAATTCCCGCAATATGGGTCCATGAGCGTATCTTGACCGGGTTTGGGTCGGTTGGGAAAGCGCCATTTATTGGAATCGCACCATCGGTAATTGCAAAACAATAACGAGGAACGCCGTCGTCATGAAAATTAGTTATGCAAAGTTCATAAGCTCTATGGGGTTCTTTTTGGTAGTAGGGGCGTTTTACTATACTAAAGTTTTGTCCTTTTTTGGGTATTTGGTCCGGGAATACCCATGCTTCAACGGTTATTGTATTTCCGGTTATGATATAGGCGGATGGATTAGCGCTGGAATTCACCGGATTGTAATCGGTAACCCGTATTCGTCCATAATCTTTAAAAGATGCTGATCCGTATAGAATTTTTGGAGTGTCAGGAGCTATTTTAATCAGTATGACGTCATGAGAGCCTGCGCCAAAGGAACGCGTTGAACCTGTTACGATATAGCCGTCGTCGGAGGTCTGTTGAACGAAACAGCCTTCATCAATATTATATCCACCGATAGTCTTTGTCCAGAAAATATTGCCCGCCGTATCCGTCTTGATTAACCAGACATCTTGAATATTTGCGCCATAGGATTCGGTGTATCCCGTTACGATATAGCCGCCGTCAGCGGTCTGTTGGACGCAGTTGCCTTTCTCAAATAAACTGCCCCCGAAGGTTTTTGTCCAAATGGTATTACCTGACGAATCTGTCTTGATCAGTGAGACATCGGCATTACTTGTTCCATTGGACAGGGACCATGTTTTCCCCGCCATAATGTATCCGCCATCCGTGGTTTGCTGAACGGAGTAGCATTCTTCATAGCCACTTCCTCCAAAAATCTTGGTCCAGAGTGTGTCTCCTGCCGCATCTGTCTTAATCAGCCAGATATCATAAAAACCCGCTCCAAAAGAATTGGTATAGCCTGTTATAATATAGCCGCCCTCAGAGGTCTGTCGGACCGCTCTGCTATAATCGTCGCCGTCTTTTCCGAAGGTCTTGGTCCAGAGTGTGTCACCCGCCGCATCTGTCTTAATCAGCCAGTAATCTGCGCCACCCGCACCATAGGATTTGGTATATCCCGTTATGATATAGCCACCATCAGAAGTCTGGCTGACGGAGTTGCCTTCATCATTACCATTACCGCCGAAGGTTTTTGCCCAAATGGTATTACCTGACGCGTCCGCCTTGATTAGCCAGCAATCAGCATCACCCGCTCCAAAAGAATTGGTATATCCTGCTATAATATAGCCGCCATCAGAGGTCGACTGGACCGCCCTGCCATAATCGTCACCGTTTCCTCCAAATGTCTTAGTCCAGAGCGTATCACCTGCCACATCGGTTTTGATCAGCCAGCAATCGGAGCCGCCGGCTCCAAAAGAATTGGTAGAGCCTGTTATGATATAGCCGTTATCAGAGGTCTGGCTGACTGCTCTGCCATAATCGTTATTAAATCCACCAAATGTTTTTAGCCAGAGAGTGTCTGGTTGGGCAAATATTAATTGGATTGAAAACATTACCCAAATAAGTAAAAATAGCTGTGCTAATAATTGCTTTTTCATGTCCCCACTCATAATAGATTATGGATCAACAATACTGCCCGCCACAATATTCGCTATTTTGCTGCGCAGGGCGATCACATTGCCTTCCGGCAGGTGGACGCTATTGGTCAGCAGGATTACAAAGGTTTCCGTTTCCGGGTCTATGACAATCGATGTGCCGGTGAACCCGGTGTGTCCGTAAGAAGATTTGGAAAATATATCCCCCATATTAGATGAATAGGCGGAATTCACATCCCAGCCGAGTCCCCGTCCGGCAAACGCCAGGTCGGGATAGACCGCCATCATTGCTTTTACGGTCAGGGGTGATATAATCCGGACGCCGTCATAAGTACCGCCATTCAGCATCATCTGGCAGAAAATCGCCAGGTCGTCCGCCGACGAGAAGAGACCGGCGTTTCCGGATAGACCGCCCATGAGCTGAGCCAGGGGGTCGTGAACTTTGCCTTTCAATGGTATACCGTTAAAGACTTCGGTGGGTGCAATCCGGGGCAGATATTCTTCCGGCGGGCAAAACATTGTGCTGTTCATTTGCAGCGGCTCAAAAATATACTTTTTCGAAAATTCGCCAATATTCAGACCAGAGACACGTTGTATAATTTCCGCCAGTGTGATAAAGCCAAGACAACTGTATGCAAAATGTTTCCCCGGAGGATTCTGTTTTTCTATTGTAGCAATATTTTGGATCAGTTCTTTCGAACAGGGTTCACCGTATTGCTCCTTAAGCGCGCCGGCATTGGTATAGGGCGGCAGACCGGATGTATGGGTGAGCAGATGGTATAACCGGATCGGTTCAGCCGCCCTGCCGTCTTCGTAATAATAAGGCGTATATTCTGCGATATATTTTGTCACCGGATCCATCAGGCGGATTTTGCCCTGTTCTACGAGGATCATAATGGATGTGGCGGTTGCGACCGGCTTGGTAACCGAGGCCATATCGAACATTTTTTCTGTGGTCATTGGCTGTACATCAGGAGTGACCTGGAAATTGCCATAGGCTTTATGGACGACGATGCCGTCTTTTCGGGCGACTAATAAAACCGCCCCCGGCAGCTTTTTATCTCGGATAGCTTTTTCAATAATTACATCGATATGTTTGAGCTGTTTTGCGTCCATACCGAGATGTTTGGGGGTGCTCCGGTACAGCTTTTGACTGGCAGGCATCTTGTCACAGGTCGTCAGTAATATGCTGATGATTGTTAGCAGTACAAAAATTGACAGAGATTTTCGGTTCATTTTATCCTCAGTGAGTTATTGGGTTTTAGCTGATTAAAGCGAGTCGATTGCAATGTCAAGAACCGGCCTGTTTTTATAGCCCCTATAATCAAAATGCCACCATTCGGAATCAATCCCGCTGAATCCATGTTTTCCCATAGCTTCTTCTAATATTGAACGATGTCGAATGGCGATTTCCGGGCATTCCATATTATCCCGGTGGGCTTTCTCTGAAAAATCATCAAACTCCGTGGGCATTAATACATCGTTTCCGTCATTATCGATAAGTGTCACATCCACGGAATAGGCCCGGTTGTGATTGGAGCCGTTGGCGGGATTGGCGACATAGCGCGGGTCGGGCAGGATTTCCCACATTCGTTTTTGAACAGATAGCGGTCGATAACCGTCAAAGACTTTCAAACGGAAACCCTGTCGTTTCAGATCTTCCTGAACTTTTTTAAGCGCCAGAGCGGGTTCTTTAGCCAGAAAACAGCGTGAAGACGGATACAGCACTTCACCAACAAAATTGTTGGCAGTGGCGTATCGAATGTCCAGCGCTATATCGGGAATTATCTGTTTAAGTTCGACAATCTCAGGTTTTTCGGGGTGCGAGCAGGCGCCGAAAATTAACAGAGCGAAAAGGAGAATTTTAAGCGAGGCGCCGATATGATTATTTTTCATTTAATTTCTCCGGAAAAACAGCTTGAGTCTGGCTATATGTTAAGGCAAATTTGGAAGCAATGCAACCACTTCTAAATGGGTGGAATTTTTAAAATCCAGGTGACACTTAACACTTTTGTTTTTCATTGGAAAACCGTATTTTCCAATTCGTTTATAAAAAACTATAAGGATTATCTCATGACTGAAAAGAAAAAAGGATTATTTGGATCATTTCCTGCTCAGTTTTGGTTAGTGGTCATATTTGAATTTTTTGAAAGAGGCTCATATTATGGCATGATGAGCTTTATTTCCGTCTATTTTGTCAATGTGCTCGATTTTCCCAAAGAGAGTGTGGGAGTGATTAAAGGGGTTATTCAACCGCTCTTATATTTTCTGCCGATTGTTTCCGGAGCGCTCGCTGATCGTTTTGGTTATCGTCGTCTGCTTATGATTGCTTTTGCTCTCCTGGGTAGCGGATATTTTTTAACCAGCCAGACAACGACGTACGGAGCTGTTTTTGCCTCGCTTGTTATCATGGGATTAGGCGCCGGGACTTTTAAGCCGCTGATTTCCGGCACAATTGCTAAAGTCACCGATGAAAGTAACAGTACGATTGGATTCGGGATATTTTATTGGTCTATTAATCTTGGAGCGTTTCTATTTCCGCTTTTCCTGGTTCCATTCTTAAAAGGGCTCAACCCCCGATATGTTATAATAGCTTCGGCAATTTGTACGGCAATTATGATAATACCAACCGCATTATTCTATAAAGATCCGGTAAAACCTGATAAAACCGGAGAAAAGCAAACAAATTTACTGCAAACTCTGGCAAATGCATTTGAGATTATCTATTCGCCTATCGTTCTTTTGTATTATCAGATGAAAAAATCCGTCCTGTTTAAAAATTTAGCGCTGCTTCTACTGGCGGGTTTATTTATTTACTCGTTATTACAATATTTAGAAAAGCCAGTTGTGTCCAAACGTTTTTCCAAAATCGGAATTGTTTCAAACAGTTCTGTAATGCATTTTGACATTAATCGGAATATGCTCGGCAGGGAGGATTTTTCCTTATCAACTATAAACGATACCGGCAATGTTTTTCAACTTACTTTACACAAACCGGAATACTTAGACAAATATAGCGCTGATCTTATCACCCAGTTGCGTCAATATCAGGGCTTCGAAGATATTACCATGCGGGAACTTGAAAATTGGATCGCACAATCCGATTCAAAAATTCAAATTGAATTCAAAATATCTAAAGACATTACTCCGCCTTTTCTTATTTCTGAATTATCCGAATCTCACTATATAGTTACAGTCGATCGGGCGACCGACTTTGAAAATATAAAAGCAGAATTACTGAATAACCTGCATAGTCATGCGGTTTTACGCTCATTAACAATCAAAGACTGCGATGAGTTATATAAAGCAACAAGCAGCCGTAAATTTTTTCTCTTATTTGTCGCATCTTTAATTCTTATCGGTTTATTAATTATATTTTTCTCTAACAGGGCAACACAATCTGCAACACAAAAGAATACAACCAGCCGGGCATCCACCGTAATTATGATCGGCTTGGGAATATTTATCTGGTTTTTACCAGGCTTAGCCCTTCTCGGGAGAATTATTGCAACGGTGATCTATTTAACCGTAACCTCTCTTTTTATTATTGACAAAACCGATTCCGGGAAGTTCGTTGACCATGCAAAATTTTTATTGATGATTTTTCTCTATTCCGGTTTCTGGGTTCTTTATTTTCAAATGTTTGACTCCGTTCTGTGGTATGTTCAGGCTTATGTGGACGCCGGTTCACTGAATGCTTCTGTTAATAAATTTCTCGGAATATTTGGTGTCAATATTGACTGGTTTTTTGATGTAGAACATGTAACCGTAATTAATGCCGGCACTATTATTCTTTTACAACTGGTTATTTCCCGCATTGTTAAAAATACGAAAGCTCTGCCGACTATGATGATAGGCATTGATATGGGAACCATCGGCATGGCAATTCTGGCTATTAATACAAGCATTTGGGTCTTTATAGTAGGAATTACTATCTTCTCTCTTGGGGAAATGACCGCCCATCCTAAATTCATCAGTTATATCGGTCTGGTTGCACCGAAAGACAAGAAGGCGATGTATATGGGATATCTTTTCCTGTATGGAGTATTCGGCAGCTCTATTGGCGGTATTCTTGGCGCAAAGCTTTATGTTCATTTTGTTGATATCCTGAATCAACCGCGTACGCTATGGCTGATTTTTTCAATGATCGGCGTTTTTACTATTATAAGTTTGTCTCTCTATAATAAATTCCTGATACCGAAGGAAACCGGTAAGTAGATCGCCGTCACCGTGGAGTAGTGAGTTGAAAATACCAAAACGTCTGTTGCGGAAAATACTTCGTGATTGTAAAAGATCGGGTTCCGGAAGCCGTGCTGGGGATAAAAATAAAAAGTTCCTGATCTGTTTTCCTTTCGATGAACAACATCAGAAAATTGCATTCAGAGTCTTCGCTTCCGTCATAAAATCACATCAAGAGAACTGTTTGTGTTTGATTTCTGAAAATGCCCGTGGTATACTTCGGGAACTGAGCGACGATTCTATAATTATCGTACCGATTCCGGAGGATATTCAGCGGAATCCGGTATTGCCTTCAGGAATAAGTGGAAAAATTCAAAGCGAATATTATACGGTTGCTGTGGATTTGAATACCGGTTTTCACCCTTATACTGCGGCGGCGGTATTACAGACCAACGCTCCAAAACGCATCGGTTTTCAATCGGAATATTCGGATAATTTTTTCAATATACAGATGACCCAAAAAAAGGATGATCCGGTTGAATCTTCCTATCGGTATATTCATCATTTATTGGTTGATGCGCTCAAATATTAGAAAACCGGTTTTTTCGATAAATGGAGCCATCTATCTTGACTTGTACATAGTGCGCCCATAAAGGTATGGACGACATTGGACATTATGATCGTTTATTATTTTTATCTTTTATTCTATTCCAGGCCTTTTCACCATAGAACTCTTTTATGCAATCAGGGCACATACCGTGTGAAAACTCTAAATTAGTATGCTTGCTTAAATAGTCGGCAACGGGATGCCAGATGTCTTGTTCATCTCTTATTTTATGACAGGCGGCACAAATTGGAAGAAATCCATCCGGTATTTTCCCGTCTTTTAATTTTCCCTTGAGCTCCTTAATCACTCTTTCGTGCTCTTTCTCAATCTTTTTATGCTCGGTAATATCCAGATGCGTTCCTACCATCCTGATCGGTTTCCCGTTTTCATCCCATTCGAACACTTTCCCCCGATCAAGAATCCAAACCCAATTACCGTTTTTGTGTTTCATTCTTATTTCGCTAATATAGTATTCTGTTTTACCGGCAAAGTGTTTTTCAAGGAGCTCATTTGATTTTTTTAGATCATCGGGATGAATCAATTTAGCCAGGAGGTCATTGCTGACAGATGACAATTCATCTAATGTATAACCTAACATCTCGGCCCATCTCTCATTATATACCGTTGTACCTGTTTTAACATCCCAATCCCACATTCCAACCCCGGTGCCCTTCAAGGCAATCTCCAGGCGTTTTTCACTTTCTTTGAGTTTATCTTCTACCAGCTTGTGACTGGTGATGTCGTGAGCAATTCCAAGAACAGCATAATGGTTATTATAAGGAATGATGCTGGCGGCAAATTCACAATCTTTTACATCACCATTTTTGCAAACGACTCTGCCGGAATATGTGGAAGGAGATTTTTTTTCGGAGCTTCTTTTCTTTCCATATTCTACAATTCTATTTCTATCGTCAGGATGAATTAAATCCCAGATTTCCATTTTATTAATTTCTTTTTTATCATAACCGGATAATTCACAGGCTTTGCCGTTCACAAACAAGAATTTCTCACGTCGGTAAATGTAAATTGCGTCACGACTGTTTTCCATAATGGCATGATATTTTTTATTGCTTTCCTGAAGCGCTTCTTCTGTGTTCTTGCGCCTCCTGATCTCTTTCGCTTCGTTAAGCGCCCGTTTTACAACATATCCCAGGCGGCGAGGTTTGTCTTTTAAAACGTAATCTGTTGCCCCCGTTTTAATACATTCGACAGCAAGCTCTTCACCTATTGAACCCGACACAATTACAAATGGGATTTTCGGAGCAAATTGTTGCTTTATTTTTAAGGCTTGCATACCATCAAAGGAGGGCAGGCGGTAGTCGGCTAAAATGAAGTCGGGCTCCGTCTCGAGAGCTTTTTTAAAGGCTTTACCATTATCGACCAGCTTCCACTCTACAATAAATCCTTCCTGCTCGAGTTCATTTACCATTAACTCTGCATCATAAGGATTATCTTCGAGAATAAGCAAGTTTAGTTTATTTATATTTCTCATCTGTGTACCTGAAATGCGTCCCCAAACAAAAAACGGGCTAATCTTTTACGTAGAGCAAAACAGAATTCTCACCGCAATTACTTTGCATTGTTAGCCATATCATTTTTCTTAGAAAAGATAAGGGTAGTAATAAAAAAAAGCAACAACTATATCGTATTTTCCAAAAATCTTAAAGCGAATTTGAAACACGCTTTTAAATTAACGTGAGTTCGATATAAGCAAAATGTTTTTTGAGGATTTTGATGAACCGTTAAAACTGGGGTAGCGAAGAGCTTCTTTACACCCCGATATTTCGACTCTCAGGACAACACCTGGATTTATCCTGGAGGACTTGTGATATTATCTAAATATCAACTTATATTTTGGAGATTCCGATTGGTAAATATCACAAATTATTTCTAAGCAGGTTATTTTTCGAAAAATATAAAAATACTTGGAAAACGCTCATTTTTTTCTTGACCCTGTGCCCATATCCGATTACATTTACCGCCGCAAAAATAGTAGGAGTTTTGATGGAAGATTTAGTTTGTCCGAAATGTAACGCCCCCTTAGACGAGCAAGAATTAAAAAAATCTCTGGTCTGCCCACACTGTAAAACAAAATTACGTGATGCCAAGTATCTGGATTTTCTGGAATTACTGATGTTTCATGATATAGTGGACGACATTGATTTCTTTGATATGAGTTTGTACCGGGACGAAATCATCAAAGATGATCGGGAAGATTATGATGAGCCCGATATCGATCCTTCTAAATTTGAAAAACATAAAGAAGTCTGGGACGAATTTGAAGATGATATGGAACTTAAGAAAGGTCTG
>DPVY01000111.1:8754-13395 GCA_003527965.1 Fidelibacterota bacterium | reverse complement strand
GACTTTTTACGAAACCATCAATGTTATTATTAATATTATGAGGAAATATAAACACCAAACTTCCGATGCCGGCAGTTAGGCAGAGATGACACTTTAGTCGATTATGAATAATAGCCGGATCTTCCTTGAAGCACACACTAATTTTCCACAGCAGGTAAGCGGATAAAAACATTCCAAAGGCAAAAATTAAACAGGATGATATATTTGGCATTCCATTTTGAGTGACGGTACTTCCCAGGTCGCTGAATGGATATTTCCAGAAAAGAAACGGTTCGCCATATGTTAACATTCCAAGGCAGAATGTACCGATGATTATTGCAAATAAAAAAGAGAATAGATTGCTGATTTTCTCGTTAATTATTTCAGGCATGATGGAACTCTTCTGCATTGTGAAGAAGCATAAGGGCTGTGATCTGCAAACGTTATTCTGAAAATTATGTTACTAACTGATGCCAGATTAATGCGCCGGCGCCTAAAATTGCTGCTTCTCCCATAGACAGACCGGAAGGCAGAATTTTCACTTTATTCCGGAAAATCGGTAACAGATTGTCTTCCATGTGTTTTTTTACCGGTTTGAAGATATAATCGCCGGCTGCTGCTAATCCACCAAATAGAAAAAATGCTTCAGGACTGAAATACATAACGGTATTTGCAAGAGTTTCACCTAACAAACGCCCGGTAAATTCAAAGGCTTCCAGGGCAATGGAATCCGATGCTCTGGCTGCCTCAAAAATTCTTTCCGAATTTAAATCTTCAACAGGAAAGGCTCTTAACAGGCTGGGGCGATCACTCGATGACAGAAGTTCTTTTACGGTCCGGGTAATGCCGGTGGCGGAGGCATAGGCTTCGAGGCAACCATGACGTCCACAACCGCACAAACGACCATTTTGCTTGATAGTGACATGTCCCATTTCACCGGCGAAACCGTCGTGTCCATAAACCAATTCGCCATTCACGATAATTCCACTACCCAGGCCGGTCCCGAGAGTTATTTCAATGAAATTCCGCATACCTTTGGCATTGCCAAACATCAATTCGCCAAGTGCGGCGGCATTTGCGTCATTTGTAACGGCAACGGGAAGGTCCAAATGATTGTTTATTAATTCAACCAGATTGACACTTTTCCAACTGAGATTTGGAGGATTTTCAATTCTGCCCGTATAGTAATTGGCATTCGGAGCTCCGATACCAACACCTATGATTGAATAATTTTTGCCGTCACCACTTAGTGTATCATTAAGTGAGATAAAGAGCCGGTTAAAAAGATTCTCAGCCGGTTGGTCCGCATTGGTAGGTATCGAATCTATTATATAGCATTTACCTTTTTTATCGATTAAACCAAAAACCGTATTGGTTCCACCAATATCAATACCCAAAACCACTTCAACCGAATTCATTATTTTTCCCATCCTATTAAAAAGAGTTATATTTTCAACTGCAATAGTTTAACAGATTTTTACAAAGGTTAAAACAATTTTTTGCCAGCTTAATTTGAGGATTGAGCATTTTTTATTTATATTTACCATTCATTGTAAGCATATTTTTATATGCTATATGTTAAATAGAATAAATTGGTGACTTCCGTGGAAGATTTGTGGAAACTGGCTGTGCTTTTTATAGTAGGTTTGATTGCCGGATTTATCAATGTAAATGCCGGAGGAGGCTCGACATTGACTCTTCCAACCCTGCTGTTTTTAGGTTTGGATAGCGCTTTAGCCAATGGCACTAACAGGATTGGTATTTTGATCCAAAATCTTTTTGCGGTTACTTCCTTTCGAAAACAGGAGGTTCATCAGTTTAAGGCGAGTTTGAAATATTCTTTCATTACTTTACCCGGAGCCGTTATCGGAGCGCTGGCGTCTGTCCGCATTAATGACGAGTGGTTCCAGCGGATATTGGCGATTGTCATGATCGGAATTGTGATTTCCATGTTTCTGCCACAGACTAAAAAGAACTATCGGAATATAAACTCGGTCGCAAAGAATCAATGGTTGATTTATATTATGCTTTTCTTAATTGGATTTTACGGAGGTTTCATTCAGGTCGGTGTTGGCTTTCTGCTTATGGCTGCTCTGTATCATATCCTGAAAATCAGTTTGGTGTATGTTAATATGCATAAGGTATTTATTATTTTTATTTATACAATTCCTTCGTTAATGATTTTTATACTTACCGGGAATGTGAACTGGGGATACGGACTCATTCTTGCTTTTGGCAATGCCCTGGGCGGCTGGTGGGGTGCCAAAGCGTCTGTTAAAGGAGGCGAAAAACTTATTCGCTGTGTACTTGCAACGGCAATTGCGTTGATGGCGCTGAAGTTATTAAATATTTTCTGAGATAAAGCAGATAAAATATTGTTACATTTTAAGGATCGTTGAATCGCCGCTATTCCTGTTTTTATCTTTATTTTATCGTAGATCCACTTGCTATCTCAATATCTTGACTTGCCATTTGGCGCTAACTACGACAATCTGTTTATACTTTATAAACAGATACTACTTAGAAAGCCTTAAATGCATTTTTGAGCAGACAAATAGAAACGTATTGAATGCATTAATTTTTACTTGAATAATATCAGTAAATAAAGTAAAATTGTAAGTTATCTGAAAATCGTAATAAAAGGTGAAATATGGCTCGTATAACAATTGATGATTTACAATTAAAAGGTAAAAGAGTATTAGCTCGGGTAGATTTTAATGTTCCCTTAGATGATGATCAGCAGGTTGCGGATGATTTTCGTATTCGCGCGGCTCTGCCTACGATAAAAAAACTCTTAAGCAATGGCGCAAAGGTAATTTTAATGTCTCATCTGGGACGTCCGAAAGGCAAAAAAGATCCGAAATATAGTTTAAAACCGGTTGCCGACCGATTAAGTCAACTTATTGATAATACCGTTCATTTTGTGCCTGATTGTATTGGTGCAGAAGTAAAAAAGATGGCATCTTCTTTAAAAGAAGGTGAAGTTCTGTTACTTGAAAATTTGAGATTTTATGAAGCCGAGACTAAAAATGATCCGGATTTTTCTGCACAGCTAGCCGAATTAGCAGATATTTATGTCAATGATGCTTTTGGTACCAGTCATAGGGCTCATGCCTCTATGGCGGGTGTAGCGGAATGTTTTGAAATACGTGTTGCCGGATATTTATTGGAGAAGGAATTACACTATCTGCATGATTGCCTTGAAAATCCCCAAAAACCTTATACTGCAATTTTAGGCGGCGCCAAGGTGACGGGTAAGATTGAAATTATTGAAAAACTGTTTGGCAAGGTTGACAACATTCTGATTGGTGGCGGTATGGCCTATACTTTTCTGAAAGCGAAGGGGTATGAGATCGGAAAATCACTTCTGGAAGAAGATAAAATTGACCTGGCCCGGGAGATATTAGAAAAATCTGAAAAATATGGCTGCAAAGTTTATTTACCGGTGGATGTTGTTACCGTTGCGGAAATTTCTGCAAATGCTGAAATCTGCGTAGTTGCCGACAAAAATATACCTAAGGATAAAATGGGTGTTGATATTGGTCCGGAAACATCGATGATATTTTCCAATATTCTTGAGGGCAGCAAAACTGTATTATGGAACGGACCTCTGGGTATATTTGAAATCACGCAATTTTCAACCGGTACGGAATCCATTGCCAGAAAGTTAGCCGAAATCACCGCCAAAGGTGCAATTACGGTCGTTGGCGGAGGAGATTCTGCCGCTGCTTTGAAGAAGTTTAACTTACAGGATCAGGTGACGCATGTTTCGACCGGAGGCGGCGCTTCCCTTGAATTGCTCAGTGGTCTTGAACTCGTTCCGGTCAATTTAATTTCAACAAAATAGGATGTCTATGAAACGTTATATTGTAGCTGCAAACTGGAAGATGAACAAAAATGTTCAGGAATCTATTCTCTTCGCCGACAATTTGTCGAAAAACCTGTTGAATCTAAGGCATACCGACATTATATTATGCCCGCCTTTTACTTCGCTCTTTAACATTGGTGAAATTCTGAGTGGAACCGGAATAGACCTTGGTGCTCAAAACATGTTTTATGAACCTTCCGGCGCATTTACCGGAGAAATTTCGGCTGATATGCTGAAATCGACGTCTTGTAAATATGTTATACTGGGTCATTCCGAACGCAGACATATATTCAACGAATCCGATAGCCAGATTCATAAAAAACTTGTTGCCGCATTAAACGCCGGTTTAAAACCGATTCTTTGTGTAGGGGAAAAACTTGACGAACGGCAGAATGGTCAAACTGTGGAAGTGCTGAAAAGACAATATACTGCCGCTTTTGCGAATATTTCGGCGGAACAGATGGGAAATTGTGTGATTGCTTATGAACCCGTCTGGGCAATTGGTACAGGGGTTACGGCGACACGGGAACAGGCATCTCAGGCGCACCGGGAAATCAGGATTATGGTTGCCGAGCAGTTTAATGAAAAATTGGCTGAAAACATTGTAATTTTGTATGGTGGCAGTGTTAAGCAGGGTAATGCCAGAGAATTGATAGAAGCCGAACATATTGATGGTTTTTTAGTAGGTGGAGCGAGCCTGGTTGAAGATCAATTTTTGTCAATTACACAAATAGTAGAAGAATATTTAGAAGAACAGGAGAAATAGTGTATACATTTCTAATTATCGTTCATGT
>DPVY01000111.1:0-8380 GCA_003527965.1 Fidelibacterota bacterium | reverse complement strand
CTTTCCGGCACATTTGGCGGCGCCGGCAGTGGCTCATTGTTTGGTGGACGGGGCGCTGCGACATTTTTATCAAAAATGACTACCGGTCTTGCTGTCGCATTTATGGCGATATCAATTTTGATAGGCTTAATGTCTGCTCCGAGAGGTGAAGCGACGAGTATTATTAAACGTGAAGCAGACCGACGGGTCGTACCTTCTGCGAATCTGCCTGTTCCTGAAGGAACTTTTGAAGCGGAAGATAACGGAGAAACTCCGGTACAAAAATAAATCCGTAGTTTCAATCGAGATTTGCTTTTTGAATGATGATAATCGCCGAGGTGGTGGAATTGGTAGACACGCATGGTTGAGGGCCATGTGGGCACTAGCCTGTACGGGTTCGAGTCCCGTCTTCGGCACGAGGGCAACATAAAAAAAACGGAGAAATAAATGAAATTGTTGAATAGAAGAAATTCACTGAAGATTCTTTTGGCTTTTCTTCTGTTTTCCATTACTATATGGGCACAGAATGGGCTAATAGAGGCAAATAATCTATTTGAAGCCGGGAAGTATTTGGAAGCGAAAGCTATCGTTGAGCCGATGGTTGAAAGCGATCCTAATTACACAGGCGCCATTTTCCTGCTTGGCAAAATTTATTTTAAACTTGGTGATCTTAATAAAGCCAAAGAATTGACCAATAGGGCTATTGAGCTTGATCTTAGCAATCCTGACTACAGAGAAGCCCGGAATGAAATGGCCGCTTTTGCCAGCAAATTGACTGAAGGATCACGCCTTTATACCAATGCTGATTACGAAGGCGCTAAGAAAATTTACCTTGAAGTAATCAATGAAAATAAAAATTTCGTAGATGCCTATGTGAACCTGGGACGAGTCCTTATAAGATTAAATGATCTTGAAGTAGCCGCAGAATACTTTGGTAAAGCGATTGAAATGGATCCTGAAAATGAAAATTATAAAAGAGAGTTTGAATCTCTGACACGTCGATATATTGTTGATGGCACTCAATTGATGCAGCGTAAAAGCTACGGTGCAGCCTTAGAGAAGTTTAAACAGGCCATCAGTTTAAACCCGAATGATCCGCTGGCTTACTATTATATTGCTATCGTCTATTTAGAGGAGAAAAAAAATCCCGAAGCGCTTCAGGCTATTAATAAAAGTATCGAGTTAGACCCTGAATATCCCAAAGCTCATCTTGTTAAAGGCAAAGTATACGCGGGAATGAATAAAGTACAGGAAGCCTTAAATGCATTTGGGAAAGCGACTGATCTTGATCCCGAATATCTTGATGCATGGAAAAATATCGGATTAATTAATTATAAAACTAAAAAATACGACGATGCAATTCCTGCTTATAAGGAAGTAATAAAATTAAAGCCCGATGATGCATTTACTCATGCCAATATGGGCGCTATCTATATTCAGCAGGAAAAATTCAGCACTGCCATTACAAGTTTGAGTAAAGCCGTTGAATTAAATCCCAGAGATGTTAACAGCTATTACCGTCTTTCTCAGGCATATAATAAGACCGGTAAATGTGATAAAGCCAAGGAAGTCGCCCAAAAAACCTTGAAAATCAAACCGAATTGGGCGCCGGTTCTAATCGAACTGGGAATTGCCGAAAGATGTCTGGGTAATCGTGCTGCGGCCCGGCAAGCTTTCCAGATGGCTATCAGAGATCAGAAATGGAAGCCTGTTGCAGAATATGAGTTAAAAACAGTCCAATAGAGATAATCTGATTTTTAAAATACAGAAGGGTGAGAAAAATCTCACCCTTTTTTATTTTGAATCAATATTGCATGAATAAGGATTTCTTTTTATTTTTAAAAGCAGTATTTTAGTATCATTCCAAAAAAGGAATATTGAAAAATAGAAGTATCTAAAATGAAAGAATATATTCTCACAAATCTTGAGGCACAGCAGGTAGATCGTTTTACAATAGATAAAATTGGTATCTCCGGCATTGATCTTATGCAGCGGGCCGGCGATTTTGTTTCCATAAAAGCAAAAAAACTGTTAAAAGATGTTCCCGGCAGTCAAATTGATATCTTTTGTGGTACCGGCAATAATGGCGGCGATGGGTTTGTAGCCGCCCGAAAACTCGCTGACTGGGGAGCGACTGTTTGTATCTGGCTGGCAGGAGAGCCGGAAAAAATCAAAGGCGATGCAAGACATCATTTTGAAAAATGTGATTCTAAGCGGATAAACATTAAACCAATACTCACTTCACAAGATGTTCCCCCCCCAAAACAGATTGCCCAGACTGATTTGATAATAGATGCCTTATTGGGAACCGGATTCCGGGGTGAAGTTCACGGAGTGATAAACGATCTGATTAATTTGATTAATACTGTCAAAAGACCAGTCATATCAGTTGATATACCATCCGGAATCGCCGGTGATACAGCTCAGGTAGGCGGTTCTGCTGTTAAAGCGACCAAAACCGTAACAATGGGTTTTTTAAAGCGAGGGTTGCTGTTTCAACCGGGGAAAAGAATGGCGGGGGATATTATTCTGGCAAATCTGAATTATCCGGTGGAAGCCTTTAAGATTCTCGAGCAGGAGACATTTCTTATTGATGAAAATATTATAAAACCGCTTTTGCCGGTAATTCATGATGATACATATAAACACCAACAGGGTAAGGTCCTGATATTTGCCGGCTCACCGGGGATGACAGGAGCGGCTTCGTTGGCATCTATGGCATGTTTGCGGAGTGGGGCGGGGTTGGTTATCAGTGCAATTCCGGAAAGTCTCAATCATATCATTGAGATCAAATCAACAGAAACATTGTCCCTGCCACTTCCTGAATCGGAAAAACATACTTTTTGTCTCGACTCCTTAGCTGTCGCCGGGGAGCGAATTGACTGGAGTGACGTTATCGTTTTTGGTCCCGGCGTGTCTAATTGTCAAGCAGTTCAGGAATTTGGAACGGCTTTGCTTCAGTCTCAATCTAAACCGGTAATTATCGACGCCGACGGATTGAGAGTATTTAAAGATAACCTTAGCCTGATTAGCTCACTTAATGATGCGATTTTAACGCCCCATATTGGTGAATTCTCAATGATGACCGGCAAAGATACTGGAAAAATCAGAAGTAATATTATAGATATTGCCCGGGAGTTTGTCGAAAAATATTCCTGCACACTTGTATTAAAAGGTGCACCGACGATTGTCGTTAGCTCCGACGGGAGAGTTGGCGTTAATAGCACGGGAAATGCGGCGCTTGCAACCGGCGGAACCGGGGATGTGCTGACAGGAATTATAGCAGCTTTTCGCGCTCAGAAAATGGATTCTTTCAATGCTGCAATGGCAGCTGTGTTTTTTCACGGACTGGCCGGTAATCTCGGACGAAAAGAATATGGTATTCGTGGAATGGTTGCCGGTGATCTGTTGAAGCTGATTCCCGGAATATTAAAGAATTATGAACGAGTAATATAAATATGAATCTAAAATATAAAATTCCTGCAATCCTTTATAGTGGTTTAATCTTTTTTTTATCTTCAATCCAGCAAAGTAGTATCCCGCCGGTACGGATATTCGGTTTTGATAAAATCATACATTTTATTGAATATTTGTTATATGCTCTGACATTAATGTTGGCTTACAGTAATTCGAAATCGAAGAAAATCGTCAATAACGCCTTTGGTATCAGCCTGATTACGGGTATTCTTTATGCTGTGTCCGATGAAATTCACCAATATTTTGTTCCCGGTCGGGATATGAGCATATTCGATCTATCTGCCGATGTATTAGGAATATTTTTCGGATTGATTATTTTTAATAAAATTGTGCAATACATGACCAACTCAGAAGACCTGCATTATCAAAATATAACGCACAAATAATGGTGTAAGCACATATGGGATTAGTTTCCTTAAAAATTGATAACTTTGCGATCATTGAAAATATCGTGGTATCCTTTGAATCCGGTTTCAATGTGCTGACCGGTGAAACGGGAGCCGGTAAATCGATTATAATTAACGCCTTAAACCTGGCGTTAGGTGAAAAAGCGTCTCCGGCAATGATTCGCACGGGCGCCGATAATGCTTTGATAGAATGTGAATTTACCGACATTAGCCGGAACCATCCGGTTTATCAGTTTTTAAAGGATAACCAATTTCCGATTGATTCTGGTCTTATCACTTTGAAAAGACAACTATCCGTCAATGGTCGTTCGAAAGCCTGGATTAATGAGATACCCTGTACTATTTACCAGTTAAAATTGATGGGGGATCTTCTAGTTGATTTACATGGTCAGCATGATCACCAATCTCTTTTACGGGAAGATAACCATATTCGATTTTTGGATGATTTTGGCGGATACCGGGAACTACTTACAAATGTCCAATCAAGCTATTCAAAACTTAGCCATAATATTGAACGACACGAACTTCTCATCGAAAAACAAAGGCTCAACCGGGAAAGACGGGAATTATGGGAGTTTCAACTGGATGAAATAAATAAGATCGATCCTCATGAAGGTGAATATGATCAATTAGTAAAGGAAAAAGCCCTTCTTGAGAATTCTGAGAAAATTCATCAGGTAGCCGGTGAACTGACCCGGATTTTGTATGAGGGTGAGGGTAGTACAATATACCGGCAGCTGTTAGCATCAATTCAAAAACTATCCATTTTAAACGGTATCGATGCCGAATTTTCCGATGAACTGAAAAAACTGGAAGAAACCCGGTTTGTTGTTCAGGATTTATCCAATCATCTGTCAACCTACGTTGAAAATATTCAATTTGATCCTCTCCGATTAGAAACTGTTAATCAACGGTTATATAACTTACAACAGCTTATGAAAAAATATGGCGAAACTCTGGCGGAGGTCATCCGGTATAAAGAGAATATTCGGTATAATATAAATGATGATGTAGGACTTGACACTGAAATATTAAAGGTCTCTAAAGAGATTGATGCAATCAAACAGGAATATCGCAAAGCCGCCCTGGAATTATCAGAACAGCGCAAAAAACAGGCTGAAATATTTGAAAAATATATCAATGCAGCTCTGCTGAGGCTGGGTATACCGGGGAGTCAATTTAAAGTAAGGATTAGACAAGAACCGGATGCCGATGGATGGGTGGAGTTGGAAACCGGAAAAGTTAAGGGTGACAGCACCGGAATTGATAATGTGATATTTGAGATCAGCACGAATCCCGGCGAACCGTTACGTCCCCTGGCAAGTATTGTTTCCGGTGGTGAAGTGTCCCGAATTATGCTGGCGATGAAATCGATTATGGCTGGTAAAGATAGTATTCCGATTGTTATATTTGATGAAATTGATACGGGAATTTCAGGAAGAATTGCTCAGGTTGTAGGACACGAATTAAAATCCCTGGCAGATGTTCACCAGGTAATTTGTATAACTCATCTTCCTCAAATTGCCAGTTTGGGTAATTCCCATTATAAGGTGTATAAAGTATCCGAAGACGGGCGTAGCTATACAAATATCAGCAGGTTATCTGAAGTGGAACGGATAGAGGAGATTGCCTCGTTAATTGGTGGCTCTTTAATAACGGATACTACCCGCCGGCAAGCCCGGGAATTATTAGCAGCAAAATAAGTAATCAGATGAATTTTTTAGAACTTGTTCAAAAAAGGCAATCTACGCGAAAATACTTACCCCGACCGGTTGACAGGAAATTAATCGACCAATGCATAGAAGCGGCGCGTCTGGCGCCGTCAGCCCGAAATTCGCAACCCTGGTCTTTTATTGTAATTGATGATCCAAAAATAATCGCCGAAGTGTCGAAAAAAGCGTTTTCGGGACTCTATAAAAGCACAAGTTTTGCCGGAAAAGCGCCGGTGCTGATCGCCGTTATCACTGAGAAAACGGACTACATTACCCGGCTTGGGGCTCAAATTCGTAACATCAAATACAGTCTGATCGATATTGGAATTGCCTGTGAACATCTTATCTTGCAGGCGGAAGAACTCGGACTGGGAACCTGCTGGCTGGGCTGGTTTAATACAAAGCAGGTGAAAAAAGTATTGCAACTTCCCCGATCGACCCAAATAGATATTTTAATCAGTCTCGGATACCCGCAAGAATCGGCGAAGCAGCGCGAGAAGCAACGCCGTTCTTTAAATGAAATCCGGCGTTATAACAAAGATTTATTCTGACAATTTCAGCAAATATATAAAATATCGGTTTGTATTAAAAAAAAAAGCGGTTAACTTTGCTGGCTATAAAACTTTGTGGAGATTAAAAAATGGAGAATGCAGAAATACAAAGAATTCGGAACATTGGGATCGTCGCTCACATCGATGCCGGAAAGACTACGACCAGTGAACGGATTCTCTTTTTTACGGGATTAACGCATAAATTAGGTGAGGTTCATGACGGTCAAGCCGTGATGGACTTTATGCAGCAAGAACAGGAGAGAGGTATTACGATTACCTCTGCGGCAATCACAACGCAGTGGAAGAATCATCAGATAAATCTTATTGATACTCCCGGACATATTGATTTTACTCTTGAAGTAGAGCGGTCGTTACGGGTTCTCGATGGAATTGTAATGGTTTTTTGTGCTGTTGGCGGGGTCGAACCTCAGAGTGAAACCGTCTGGCATCAGGCCGACCGATATAAAGTTCCCCGGATTGCATTTGTGAATAAGATGGACCGGCAGGGGGCTGATCTCTTTCATACGGTCGAACAAATGAATGAGATGTTAGGCGCAAATGCCGTGATGTTTCAAATACCTATTGGCAAAGAAGCCGAGTTTGAAGGTGTAATCGATATTGTAACAATGAAGTCGATTATCTATCAAGATCTTGATATGATTGTTTCCGATATTCCTCAGGAATTTCAGGCGCAGGCGGCTAAATTTCGGGAAATCATGATCGAAAAATTGGCTGATTTTGACGAGCCCCTGATGGAGAAATATCTCGCTGAAGAAGAAATTACTGTTGCCGATATTAAAGAAGCTGCTCGTCATGCTGTTTTAAGTCTGTGTGTCACTCCGGTATTTTGTGGAACGGCGTTTAAAAATAAAGGTGTTCGCCTGTTGCTCGATGCGGTCGTGGATTATTTACCTTCACCAATAGATCGTGGTATTATTACGGGGCATGATATCAATAATCCGGAGATTGTTTTATCCCGTAAGCCTTCCTATAAACGTCCATTTTCTGCTCTGGCTTTCAAAATTACAAATGATGCCTATGTTGGACAACAGACCTTTGTACGGGTTTATTCCGGTGAACTGGATTCGGGCGTGGCTGTATTGAATTCATCCAAGAGAAAGAAGGAACGCGTTGGTCGAATATTACGCATCCATGCCGATAGTCGTCAGGAAGTAAATCAACTGCGTGCCGGAGATATTGGGGCATTGATCGGGATGAAACTGACCACTACCGGAGATACACTTTGTGATGAACAGGATCCGATATTGCTCGAAAGTATTAATTATCCCGATACTGTACTCGATATGAAAGTTGAACCGGAAACCAAGAAAGATCGGGATAAATTAGGATTGGCACTGAATAAAATTGCTCTGGAAGATCCCTCGTTTAAAGTCAGATATGATGATCAAACAGAGGAAACGGTGATTTCCGGGATGGGTGAACTTCATCTTGAAGTTATTGTCGATAGATTAAAAACGGAACATAAGCTCGTAGTCAATGTTGGAAAACCGGCAGTCGCATTCCGGGAAACTATTACGAGGAAAGTCGAATCAAATTATAGATATAAAAAGCAAACCGGCGGCAAGGGGCAATTTGCTCATATAGTTTTTCGGTTGGAGCCCAATGATAATGGCGGCTTGGAATTTGTTAATCTGGTTAAAGGAGGTAATATTCCAAGAGAATATATTCCTTCGATTGAAAAATCCTTTCGGAATAGAGCTGCGAAGGGATTGTATGCGGAATATCCTATGGTTAATGTTCGGTTTGTATTAATTGACGGGAGTTATCACCCGGTTGACTCAAGTGAAATGGCTTTTTCGATTTGTACATCTCAGGCGCTCCGGGAAATTATTCATAAGGCCGGTCCCCAGTTGCTCGAGCCAATGATGAAAATCGAAGTAAATACGCCTGATGAATATATGGGTGATATAATCGGTGATATTAACAGGCGGCGGGGCAAAATTGAAAATATGCGTCGTCATCGTAAGGGTTCTCAGAAGTTGACCGGCACAGTTCCGCTGATGGAGATGTTCGGATATGCTTCGGGTTTAAGGACGCTTTCAAGTGGACGAGCGGCATTCTCGATGGAATTCCTGAAGTATGCTCCTTTACCAAAAGCAATTGAAGATGAAATAATCGCCGAAATCAGAAGTAAAAAAGCCGGGAAATAATTAGCACCGATTTTCATTGCAAAAACGAATATATTACATACTCAAGTTTCGCACTTGTAATATATATCGGATAGCCAAATAGT
>DPVY01000179.1 GCA_003527965.1 Fidelibacterota bacterium | reverse complement strand
ATTTATACCATTACCATGATCCTAATGAAGATATGGACGGTAATAATGAAAGTATAATTTCGGGTTATGTAACAGATGGCTGGGGACTGCCATTGATTTTCAAAATTGGTATCAGCACAGATTTAATAAATTCTTCGCGTCTGAAATGGGTTGTAGAAGTAGACGCCAGACATCCGAGCAATAATTATGAAAGCCTCGATTTTGGCACGGAGATAATAATTAACAAGTTTATTGCATTGCGCTGTGGAGCAGAGCGAATGTTCCTAAAAGATGAAGATATTTCATTTGGGGCGGGTTTAGGGTTGAAATTGCCGCTTTCTTCTTACCTGACATCTAACTTCGATTACGGCTTCAGAGATTATAATCAACTTGGATATTTACATAGTTTTGGCTTTGAATTAAGTTTTTAAAACAGTTCATATCATTATTCAATACAATATGATCAATACAGAAAGAGCTCCAATAAGAAAGAGTATTTTATGTTATAATATCTATACTAACTTTAAGAACAGTTATATAAACATCATTTTGTTTTTCATTTTAATATCGAACGTTTATCCCCAGCAAATCAATATCAACCGCGTCGAAATGATACCCAACCTGCCACAGCCTTACCAGATGCGCGATTGGAAACAAGTTGCTCTGGGATATGACAGCCTGGTATTTGATCTGAATCGAACCGGTGACTATCTGCCGCTGGTCTGGATTAACAATAGTACGACCAATTATCCCAATCATAACAGCTTCGGTCTGCATACGGTAGTGGGAACACCATCTCCGTCCAATGCAGAAGCGATTAATGTATTACCGGCAGTTATAGGCGCTTCCCTTGTTGGTGTCGATAAAAGTGATCAGAACGACTTCAATTGGGTATTAGGGTGTGAGGAGTGGTTTAACCGACGACCGTCTGAAAATGTGTACTTAAACGGACCCACCGCTCAAAGCGGCGACGACTGGTGGTACGCCATGATGCCCAATGTGTTTTTTTATCAATTGTATGATCTCTATCCTGAAACCGGTGATTTTGATTATCAATTTACTTCTGTTGCGGACAGGTGGCTGGATGCTGTAATTGCAATGAATGGAAGCGCAACCCCCTGGACCCAGCCCTATATGAATTACCGCGGCTGGTATCTGTCAACCATGACACCTTATACATCCGGTGTTAGGGAACCTGAATCCGCCGGGTCTATTGCCTGGATATTATACAATGCGTTTGTTGAGACCGGTGATCCCCGCTATCGCAAGGGCGCTGAATGGGCATTGGAATTTCTGAGCGGTTTTTCGACGAACGCTTCCTACGAATTACAGCTACCCTACGGAGTTTACACAGCAGCCAGAATGAATGCGGAGATTGGAACCACCTATGATGTTGAGAAAATGCTGAACTGGTGTTTCGATCCCGAAGGTAATGTCCGTGAATGGGGCGTTTGCTTAAGAAGCTGGGGCGGTTATGACTGTTATGGTCTGGTCGGAGAAGAAAAATATGACGAGTATAAAGCTAGATATGAAGGCTATGCCTTTGCCATGAACGGTTTTGAAATGGCGGGCGCGCTGGTGCCGATGGTTCGCTACGATGATCGGTATGCCCGGGCGATTGGGAAATGGGTGTTGAACATGGCTAATGCTTCACGCTTGTTCTATTCGCCATTCTTACCCGACAGCCTTCAGGACGGTAAAGCCTGGGCGCAGGTATATGATCCTCAAGGATATATTGCCCATGAGTCGATGAGGGAATTTGAACCGAACTGGCAAGTCAGCCCTTTTGCTACAGGCGATGCTATCGCCGGGAATTGGGGAAAGACCAATTTTGCTCTTTATGGTTCTTCTCACGTTGGTATTTTCGGCGGAATTATAGATACAACGGAAGTCACCGGAATTTTAAAATTGGATGTCTGCAAAACCGATTATTTTCAGGATAATGCCTATCCAAGTTACCTGTTTTATAATTCCTATACTGAAGCCAAAACCGTTACGATTGATGTCGGTACTGAAATAGTTGACCTCTATGATGCTGTTACAAATAGATTTTTTGCTCAAAGCGCATCCGCTCAAACCTTGATTACGATTCCTGCCGATGAAGCCCTGCTGCTTGTGCTGGTTCCCGCAGGTGGTACTATCACCCATGAAGAAGAAAAAATGCTGGTCAATGGTATAGTTGTGGATTATAACTCCGGTGAACAAGTGTCCAATCATAAACCTCGTATTAAGGCGCTGGCAACCGATTCGGCGACTGTATTATTTAATCAATTGATTAATATATATTGTACGGCTTTTGATCGGGATCTCGATCCATTATCTTACGAATGGGCTATAAATGGCGAAGCGGTGGATTGCGATTCTTCGGTTTTATTCTGGTCGGCACCAGCTGTAGATTCCGTTTTTACCATTCAATGTTCTGTGACAGACGGAATCGCGCTACCGGTTTCCGACAGCATTCGAATCACTGTGGTAGAAAGCATTAACCATGCACCGGTGATTGAGGATTTAATCGCTTCTGCCGGAAAAATCGATATGGGCGATACGACGACCATCAGCTGCATTGCCGGCGATCCGGACGGCGATATGCTGGAATATTTCTGGTCTGCTGACTATGGACTGTTGATTGGCAGTGATTCAACCGTTTCGTGGATCGCGCCGGATTCGGTTGGTTATTATTTTATCAAATGTACCATCAATGATAACCGCGGCGGTGAAGATACGGACAGTATTGGAATTGTCGTGCGGGATTCCACTGGTTCACAAACCGGTGATCCGGTAGCATTTTATCCATTTAGCGGAAACGCAAATGATTACAGTGGAATGAATAACAACGGTACTGTTAACGGCGCCGACCTGACAACAAATCGCTTTGGTGATCTGAACAGCGCTTATTATTTTAACGGGACCAGTGACAATATCCGGGTGCCGAACAGTGCAAGTCTGAATTTTACCGATGCGATTACAGTCAGTTTCTGGATGAATGCGGCGGAATTGTACAGTAGTCGCGAATCCTATCCGATTTCACACGGCAACTGGGAAAATCGCTGGAAGGTTTCCATTATTCCAGAGAAAAAAATCCGCTGGACGGTTAAGACGACAGCCGGCGTCAAAGATCTCGATTCGCAGGAAAAAGTTACGACCAATCAATGGTATCACGTCGTCGGTCTATATGACGGTAGTAACTTTGAAATATATGTCAATGGCGCAATTAATAATTACACGACATTTTCCGGGAAAATTCTGACAACGACAATTGACCTGATGATCGGACAGACTATACCCGGTGACAATCAAGCCAATTTCAAGGGCGTCATCGATGACGTTCGCATTTATGATTATGCGTTATCCGTCGAGGAAATTGAGCAACTTTATGGCGAGACCAGCGCCATCCATTCTGAAATACAAATTATTCCTGAACAATTTTCATTATCCCAAAACTATCCGAATCCGTTTAATCCGGTAACAACAGTCCGTTATCAATTGCCGGTGGGCGGAAATGTCAAATTACAAATCTTCGATCTGACCGGGCGATTGATCCAAACATTGGTTGATGAGAAGAAGCAGGCTGGAGAGTATATCGTAACTTGGAATGCGCAGAATGTCAGTTCCGGTATTTATTTTTATCGCATTCAAACCGAGGGATTCACATCGGTGAAAAAGTGTGTGAAATTGAAGTAGAGTATTGATTTGGAATGAATAAAAAAGGTCGATTATACGGATTAATTTTACTGGTTGTTCTGGGCGGCTGTACACAGACGGTGCGACAGGATGAATCGAAGAATTTAGCCTTATCCTTTTCCGGCAAAGCGCAGATAGAAGTGGGTGGACCCTATGTCGGTGTGGAATTTCATCACAGTTATATGATTCCGCAGCGGATCAGTTTTTTCTATCCGGTGGCGAACAGCATTGATCATAGTAACGATTATTGGAACCGCGATACTTCATTTGTGATGGAATGGAATTTGAAAATCGGCGATCGTCCGTTGGTCAGCATTGGCCGGGATGCTTCGGAATTTGAATTGACACCCTATTCGGTGAGATTTAACCGCGCAGAAAATGGCTATTCCCTGATGAGCAGTTATCGATTTTGTAAAAATAAGCCCGCGATGGTTTTGAACATTCAAATCACGAATACGAGTGATAAAACCGAAGAGTATGAGTTTGACTCGCGTTGGTGGACATCCATCAGGACCTGTCATACATTTCGTCCGATTGAGCAGGCCTGGACCGACAAGGATAGTTCAACAATTTATACCCATTTTGATGATCCCGATGCCGATTTCGCGGATGTTTTTATTACCAATGCCGGGGATCAGCCGATTTATTGTAACAGTCGAATTGATTATTTGAACACACCAAAAAGAAAAGATGTGAGTAAAGAGATTGCAAAGGCAAAACCGGTTTCACAGTTCATTTATCAGAAACAGTTGAAGCCGGGTGAAGCAATGAACATTGTCCAAATTATTGGTTCCTCAAAGGGTAACGAAAGCCGGTCGTTGGTTTTATATTTGAAAAATAGTTACCAGACAGAAATAAGCAATTATGAAAAATATGTGATTGACAAAGCCTATACTCACAGCATTATGAAAACCGGTTGTCCGAAGACCGATCACTCGATTGCTTATGCAAAGGCGGTCATGGCAGCCAATGCCCATTATCTAGATGGTGAGATCGTACCGATGCCCTGTCCGGCGGAGTATAATTTTTACTTCACCCATGATGTACTGGTGACAGATCTGGCAGCGGTGAATTTCGATCTTGAACGAGTAAAACGGGATCTGGATTATATCATTCGACATGCTGATACAGATAACATTATTCCTCATGCTTATTACTGGAAAGACGGGAAATATGTGACGGAATATGCCAGTTCCGATAACTGGAACAATTTCTGGCTGGTGCAGGTGACGGCAAAATATCTGCGTCATTCCGGAGACCGGAAATTTGTTGAGAAATTGTATCCCTTTATCAGTAAGAGTCTGGAGCGATCGCTATTGACGTTGGAGGATGATAATCTGATGTGGTCCTATCGACCGGACTGGTGGGATATCGGGCATAACTACGGTCCACGCAGCTACATGACGATTCTGGCGATTAAAACCTTGCGGGATTACATCTATCTCTCAACAGCGCTGGAAAAGAATCTCGACCGGGTTCAAGGGTATGCGTCTCTGGCGGAAGATATGCAATCTGCTCTAATTGAGAAATTGTGGAATGACGATATGAAATATCTTGTGAATTATCACAATGACGGTTCGCTGGATGAACATTACTATATCGGTTCACTGCTGGCGGCTCATTATGGTTTGCTGGATAACGATAAACGGAATTTGCTGGTGCAAACTGCTACTGAAAAAATGGTTGACGAGAACGTTGGGATTTACAATGCCTTTCCCATGGATTTCGAGCAATGGGGTGATTTTATGAAGTTTGTCGGCAACGAAGCCGGTGCGAAATATTTCTATTTCAATGGCGGTATCTGGCCCCAGGGGAACGCCTGGTATGCGCTGGCGCTAATTGCCAATGGCGATAAAACAGCCGCAGCGAAGTTTATCGATAATACTATGTCCTTACACGGAATCATGGAAGGCCCCAACGGACAACCGGCGTATTATGAAGTCCGCAATGCCAACAAAGACGATCCGTCCGAATACGGCTCCGTTGATAAACCGCAATTTCTCTGGGCGGGCGCCTGGTATATCAATTGCCTGTATCAACTTTATGGTGTGGTAGAAAATGAATGGAATATCGCGCTGAATCCGTTTCTGGAAGAAGATCAGAAGGAGTGTAAATTTACTTTGTATGTCGACGGCAAGCCGTTGCTGATTAGTATTAAAGGTAAAGGAAACGCAATTAAGAATATTTCATATGATGATAAAAATGTTGCTTCTGCAGTCTTCCCGGAGAACATCCCAGACATAAAGGAGATTGATATTGATCTGGGTAAACCAAAGTATCCGTATTTACACAATACCAATGCGATTTTGAAATCATGTCTGTATGATAAAAAACAATTGATCCTCTCACTCAAGGCATTTCCCGGGCATTCCAATAACACAGTTGTTATTTCACTGTCAATACCTAAGCGAATTACACTGGATGGAGAGGAATATCTAGATTGGATAGCTAATGATCACGATAATTATAAAGAAATTCAAATAAAGTTTGTTCATCGCGCAGCCGAATGTAATCTGGCACTTGAATTTTAAGAAAGATTGGTAGAACTTTTAGTTAATGAAAAATAATCATCTTTACATTATTGGTTTACTTGTCGCATTGTGTGCATTTCAATGGTGTGATAGGAATCGGAATGATAAGCCGCAACAGAATTCTGAAATCCAAATAACTTATTGGTGTGCCTCCAACCAGCAAGAAATCGATCTGGCGCAGTATCTCGTGGATGAATGGAATGCCACACATGATAGTATCAAAGTTAAACTGCAACCTATACCAGCCAGTCAATCATCAGAGGAGGTGTTGCTGGCGGCGATTGCCGCCGGAACAACCCCCGATGTTTGTTCCAATATGTGGCCCGGTGCCATGGACGATTTCATCGCTTCCGGGGGGCTGGTCAGTCTCGATCAATTTCCTGATTTTGTAGACTATATCTCCGGGCGTGTCCCGGCGGATTTACTGGAAACCTTTCGGGCGGTTGACGGTCATTTTTACCAGATACCCTGGAAAACCAATCCGATCATGA
>DPVY01000034.1:9762-13014 GCA_003527965.1 Fidelibacterota bacterium | reverse complement strand
TGAGTTCCTTCCGTAATTCGATCAGAAATATAGGTATTATCACTGGAAATCAGCTTTTTCGTATAAGAATTTTGCCGGTTTAAATTGAAGGAATAGTTAACGTCAATACGCTGGCGGGGCGATAATATGTACTGACTGTTGTGGTTAAAGCGAATGATATAATCGCGGTTGTACAACTCGGTTAAATATAAATCGCCCTCCCGCAATCCCTGCTCGTCAAAAGTGCGGGTATAATACAGGCGGTTCCGCATTATGTAGAGATTTTTAAACAGATAGGTGTCATGTGAGAGTTGACCTGCCACACGCGTGTAATCAAAGTCCTCAATACGGATATCCTTGACACTATTGGCATAATTGAGATTATAGGACAGATGTTGATTAAATAATTTGAATCCGCCGCCAACGTTCAGTTCTTTATTCTGCAGGTTGTATTTATATTTAAAACGATGATCAACACGTTCAGCTTTGGTCTTAACTATGATAATCCCGGATGTCAGATCGCCATATTTAGCCGATGGAATTCCGCGGATAACTTCTACTTCCTCAATATTATCCGCCGGGATTTGCCGAAGATCAATCCCTGAATTTTCCGTCGTCCGCTGTACGGTGCCGGTATTTGTTTTAGTATCTATCTGCATATTAGCATTGTTGGAAATCGGGATGTTGTCGATAATCACCTGGGTACCAAATACAGCATTACGATCGGCGTCGGATTCGGTGGAGCCGGTTCGAATAGACACCTGTTTTTTACTCTGCAAGCCGGGATTTTCAAACCGCTGACCCGGTACGAGTTTCATAACATCGCTGAGGCTGCTGGCCTGGATATGATCGATTTCGCCGGAATATATGGTTGTCTTTGTTTCGGCATCGGAGGGTAAAAGATCTCTTTCTCCCAAAACGACAATGCCGCCAATTTCAAAATATTCAATCTGCAACTTATAGTTCCGATCAACCACTTCCCCCGGATGGAACCGGATACTATCCTGAATACTTTTATATCCGATAAAACTGACTTCAATGATATAATTTCCCGGCTTTAAAGTAATATGGAATGATCCGTTATAATCTGTTGCGGCGCCTGTATCCATTCCCTTTACGACCACATTCGCTCCCACAAGTGGGCGCTCGTTTTCATCGAGGACAATCCCTTTTAGCACGGCTTTGTCCGGTGCTGACCAGACAACCGACGTCATAAAAAGCATCAGAATCGGTATTAAGAACAGAACACTACTAAATGCTTTCGTTCTTATCATATCATTTGCATTCTAACTTATGAGGAACAGACGATAGAAATGCTACCTCCTATCCCTTTATAAAATGCATCAGTACTTAATTACCCTCGCCGGTTCTTCAAATTCAAAGAGATTTTTTCTTTCCTTGTTTTCATCATCGGAAACGTAAATTTTCAAAACCGGTTCCAGGAGCGAGGCGTGAATCTGAGCCGAATCAACCTGAGCAGGATCATAAAATACCTGAAGTACCGGTCGATCCGTATAAGTGGTTCTGAGCCTGACAGGCCCGTCAAAGAAAGAAATATGGCTTACTAAATACTTCAGATTTTGCCGAATGCCTATGCTTTCAGCAGAAGGCAAACCGATTTCAAAGATATACAGGCTGTCGGGATTGTAATTTTCATAATCGTTATAGGTCTGATTGTAACCGGAAAAGAAATCTTTTCTAAAAGTAATGTAAGAAACAGTGTCAATTACCGTTCCTTTATCGGCGCATTCAAAATCTACTTCAACGGTCTCCTCTTTGCCTTTTGATTTTTTGATATAACTTTTTTGCTCAATAATCTCTTTTATTACATCGGTTTGAATGCTATCCGCATCAAACAATATTTTGGCAATGACCGGTTCCCCAAAATTGGTTTCGTATCCGTAAATATGCCTGTTTTTCATCAGCATCCGGACCAGATCGACATTATCATAGGTGTCCCATATTCCATCAATGCTAATCTGGAATACCGCTAATTGCTCCGGCTGGAAGCCTTTTAACGTATTCATCTTATATCGAACCGGCTTAAATACCGCTCTTTTCACACCGGTGACGTCTGTTTTTTCAGGATCGTAATAAACAACGATCCGGTGACTTTTCGCCCAGGCGTCAAGACCGACTATGCCCTTTTTCTTCATTAACTTATTCTGGAGTGTCTTGGCGCTGCCCCAGCATTTTATGCTCCGGACATCCTTCATTTCATATTTTCCAACGGATTCCAACTCATTAAAATTGCCCCAACGCTCCGAAAGAGTTGTGAAGGAAATATTCTTCGCAAATATCAATCCCAGGATGAATAATACTACCAGAACAACCGGCGGCAACCAGGTTCCCTTCGATTTAATCAAGCCGATACTATTATCTGTCCTACAACTCTTTACACAATCCATGCAAAAGTTGCAGTCGGGATGAGTAACCTTTTCATATTTACTGACTTCAATTCCCTGGGGACATGATTTATCGCAGAGCGAACAGCTAATGCAATTATCTTTGCTGACTTTGACTCTCAAAGGCGAAACCGAATAAAATTTAAATCGAATAATCTCCGTCGCCGCACCGGAAATGACCAGCGCCAGAAGCAGCCATATCACATGCAAATCCCAGCCAATCAACCGAATAACGATATAGACAATGATGATCGGCAGGGTGATTAAATAGTTCGCAAAGATATTGCTGACAGCTCCTAACGGACAGACATATTTACACCAGAAAAAGCGAATGTACACCGAGCCTATCACAACGAGCAATATTGTCAAAATCCCGGCCCAAACAACCACATCGCTATCAAAACCGCTGGTTGCGACATAATAGGGATCGAATTTTTTACACCATAATTCACTGGACGTGATGGTAAAATACGCCGTGAAATACAGCAGCACATATTTGCCCAGTCGCAGTATCCTGTCCGGTATTCCTTTCAGCACGATGGATATCCTGAAACGGGCAAACAGTTTGTTCAGCCATTCGGTAACGGTCCCGATCGGACACAAATAGCCGCAGAACAGTTTTCCGAACAGAATCACACCTACAAGCAGCATAATGCCCATAAAGAGCTGATTTTCGCTCATGGCACAGGACATCGATCCAAGCCAGAGTTTGCTGCCCAGCGATAAAATGCCGCCGAAAGGGCAATAGGCTTCGATGTCCGGCTTGATCACATGAAAAGCCCCCAGAATTACTACAACCAAAATCAGGATCAGCACTGCTGACTGAAATATTAGTTTGGTTTTATTATGCAAAAAGTTTTTGTTCATA
>DPVY01000034.1:2824-9370 GCA_003527965.1 Fidelibacterota bacterium | reverse complement strand
TTGAAAGCATACCAAGAAGGCTGCCCGATGGCAGCCTTCCCGGCATAAAAAAGCAGCAAGGTTCTATTTCAGAATAGTCATCTTCTTTAGTGAAGTAAAGTTATTAGCCTGAATTCTGTAAATATATACACCACTTGCCAGATGAGAAGCATTGAAGTTCATCTTGTAAAAGCCCGGCTGCATATTTTCATTTTTCAATTCGGCAACCTGCTGACCCATCATGTTATAAACAACTAATTTTACATTGGCTGCTTCCGGTAAATCGAAAGATATAGTCGTCGTCGGATTGAACGGGTTCGGATAGTTCTGACGAAGCGCATAGGCTTTGGGCAATGTCTCTGAACCTATAATACCAACTTCCGGCTCTTCATCGTTATACCAATGAAATACAACGCTGTTTGTATCGGGAACTACATAGGTGCGATTTGGACCTCCGGATGGGAATTCACATGTGGCCTCATCCCAGCTACCGTTAATCCGGAATTTGTATTCAAGGTTTTCTTCCGGATACAGATCAAGTATCGTAATGGAATATACAGAATCACCATCGGCATCATCTAAAATAGAACCAGCCCCATCCCAACCATTGAAGTTACCGGCGATATCGACGAAATCGCTGGCAATGTTGAATTTGCTTTTATTGGCCCATACAGACATATCTACTTCAAAAGTAATTTCAACAGGTGTCGCTTCCGGTTCCGTAACAGAAAAATTATCAAATAAAATAGTACTTACGCCTGTATTATATTTGAAAATTCCCGGGTAACCTTCCGTCAGGAAAGGAGCCTCATCATGGTATGGGCATCCGGGCAGTACTTTACCGTCGATAAAGGCATAGAAATCATTACCGACAACAGTAATCTTCATGTTGTGCCAGCCTGTTTCCAGAGTGTCAAAATCAGTTCCCGGATACCAGGATTTACTGATATGCCAACTCGCACCATCGTATCCCTGTAATTTCAGTATTCCATTATCGCTGCTGGAGGAATTCCGGTAAATAAAACGATAATAGTTCAGATCTTCGTGTGCTGTTTTAATTGTGATACCGGCATAAAGCGGAGCGTCAGGATCAGCCGGACCGATTAGATAGACATCAGCCGAAATTGTGTAATCCTGGAAAACAGCATTTTTGACGTGGGCAATTCCCGTATATCCGGAATCTGTAAATGCTACCACATGGCTTCCCCAGGCAGAAGCAGTTGAATCTATAATCTCCAGAGTTCCGATTCCGGCAGCTTCATTGTAATCCCACTTCAGGTCAAAAGTACCGTCTGTTGCGGCTTCGCTAATCGGTAATTCATAAGGGACTTCCGGAGTCATGTCTAACAGCAGGATTGTACCGCCTTTACCAACCGCCCAGAGTTTGTTATTTCTAAAACGGACTTTCTGAAGGGTTTCGGCAGACGGGTTAACTTCAGCAGTCCAGGTTAAACCCGCATCATCCGAACGATAAATTTTACCGGCTTCACCAACTACAAAGACTAATGTATCATTAACGAATTCAACATCATACAGATCATCGCCGTCAGGATCGGTGAATACTGATGCAAGTGTATCCAGCCGGTCAAGCGCCGCCCGGAATATCTTACCCGATGATGCCGGAATAATAGCAATGTTGTTGCGAACTTCAATAGCCCGCATAGCGTTACTGCCAACATCAATCAACAGAGAATCGGTCACAACCGCACCGCTGGCATCAAAAACACCGTAACAAAATTTGCCGCTGGATTCGGAAGCCAAAACTGTATTGGCGTCCAGGGCCCAGATATCATAAACCGTACTGCTATTGACCTTTGTATCCGTCCATGTTAAACCGCCATCCACGGATTTCATTAAATATCCGGATGAACCTCCGGCAAAAGCGGTTGTAGCATCATACACGTGGATTGCATTAATATGCTTATTGGCAACCAATGCCATTGGGCTTTCAATTGCCGTCCAGGTATCGCCACCATCGGTTGTTCTGATTAAAGTTCCGTAACCACCACCGGCAAGACCGGTATTGGCATCAAAGAATTCACACTCATACAGGTTTTCAGTCACTTCCGTAGCTAAATTACTCGGGTAATCCCAAGTTGCGCCACCATCGGTACTGGTAGCTAACTCACCACCGGCGTAAGTAGAAAGCACAATCTTATCCGTTTCCGGAAATGCCAGTCCCCAAAAAGACACCTGCGGCCAATCCAACAACGGAGTAAAAGAAGCGCCACCATCTGTGGTTTTCATAAACATCCCATAGTAGCCAATAATATATCCGGTGTTGGCATCAGCAAAATCAACAAATACCGTTTGTTGGCCGGTACCTGTTAATAGTTCGGTCCAATTAGCACCACCATCGGTAGATGCGTAAGTAACACCATCAGTACCGCTGGCAAAAAAGGTCTGTGCATCAACCATGTTTACCGAGGAAAAGCGTTCATAACCGTAGTTCACAGGAACATTCCCTAATGTATAGTTTGCACCACCATCTGTTGAAATGAATGTTGTATAATAATATCCACCGATTAAAACTGTAGATCCAATCATCTCAACATCATAAATGCGGGTACTGGATGTGCCTATCGGAAACAGACCCGCAACACTGACATAATTCCAGGTTGAACCGCCGTCGGTGGTATACCAGGTATTTCCACCGGTGCCATCAGCAATTACAACACCTTTGTTCTCATCGGCAAAAGCGATATTACCATCCAAGTCTTCGCCGAGAAATGTTGTCGAGTCGCCAAGTACTGTAAAACTGGCTCCGCCATTGATGGTTTTCAGAACCGTCCAGCCCTGTCCGCAAATATAGACAACATCGGCGGATACAACAGAAATACCTTCAAGGTCAACAGTAACATTGGCGGTATCACCGATCATAGTCCAGTTGGCGCCGCCATCGGTGGTTTTGAAGACATACCCGTCTTCGGCACAGGCATAGCCGACATTGGCATCAAAAAATTCAATGTCGTTCCATTCGATGCCCGGTTCCGCCGCCTGAATTAAATCCCAGTTGGCGCCGCCGTCGGTGGTTTTCAGAACCTGACCTTCATAAGCGTAATTTCCGGCTATCCAACCGTTATTGGCATCCAGAAAATATCCGGATCCCGCCTGAAAATCGGTCGTCTGCTCCTTCACCACTTGCCATTGCCCGAAAGCCACCAGTGTGCTGATCGCAACAACAGCCACTAACATTAGCAACTTTTTCATTTCATCCTCCTTCTTTACTTATTTTCACCATAGTAACATTTTTTTGTGTTATAAACATTGCCAAGATAATTATACACAATTATTTAAAATAATCCAAAATTAAAGGTTAATTTATTTCCAGTAATTCAAGGCAATCCCGATCCGGTTGATGGAGTTTGTTTCACCTTCCGGCTCCCAAATCTCATAATTAAAATCCAAACCTATAGTGCTAAAAACAAACAACCTGTCAAATCCAAATTGAAGCGCAACTATATCAAATTTATCCGTGTTCCAGTAAAACCAGGGCTCAATTGCTCCAACAGTTCCTTTAATATGGGCATTGGTAATCTGATTGATTGCAAGCTTCAAATCCGCATAACCATTCCAGTTCAAATGATCTTTATCATAATCAAATCTCACAATGTATTCGTTATAATCGGACTGAATGTTCGCCATCTCAAAACCGGTGGAAATGCCGACTTTATTCATTAGCGGCAAATACAATACAGAACCAAATCGATGCATAAGCTCATCGTTTTCGATAGTCACCACATTATACTCGCCGGCTCGAGCCCAGTCGCTGAAATCTTTATATTCATAAAACAGCTGAAACATTAATCTCGATGCAACCGGCCGATAAAAGACGTTCCCAAATATTCTGAATCCGTCCCGAACCCAGTAGCCTCTGTCACCGGGAAGAGCGGTGCTGCCCACCGTAATTTTGGTATATCTTGTGCCATAGCTTCCGGACAGCTGAATTCCCAGACCATCAACTAAAATATTTTCCCGGGCTAATTGAGCGCCAAACTCATATCCTTCTTTATGATCGTTTTTGCGATTCAAAGAGCGCGGATTTTCGTCACGAAACACATGATATCCGAAGTAGGTTCTCACAAAAGCATCCTGCAGTTCCTTCACGGCATTATATTGACCTTCATAACTGAAGTATCTTGCAGACGCCCCGGCGACAAAATTGCCATTGTCGGACTCAAATCCGACGCCGAATTTCAAATCCAGATTTCGGATTATGGTCTCACATTTTGTATAAACATCCTTTAAACCTCTTTCAATACCATAATTTATCTCAACGCCTAAAAGCAGATTCTTTCTCGGCAAATAATTATACAAAAACCAAAGCTGCGGACCGTCATATTTTACATTGCCTTTTGTAGTATCGATATAGGAGAAATAATTGTCATAAAAATTCTTTTCCAGAGATCTGTACACATCATACTGATCGGCGCGGTTATACCGTACAGCCGCCGCAAGAGTGGATTTTTTATCCAATGTTTTATGTGTATAGAAATAAAGTTGATAATCTCTTTGTCTTTTAGGGTCATATACCCGGCGGAAAAAATTTATTTTATCGACACTGTTAGCTTTATAGTAAACAAAATCTTCCTGGTACGAGTTTTTGAAGAGAGCCGGATTAAAACTGATCTGGTATAGATTCATAGGTATCTGAATGGTACTGCTAAACGGTTCTTCGATCACAATATCCGGGAATAATGGATTTTCATAACCTGATAAGTGAATCGCAAAAAACATTACTCCAGTTATCAAACATATTTTTATTATGCTTATCTTCATGTTAAAACCCCATTAATATTTTCCCCACTGAAAAGATTTACTCTTATACCTTTCGTATACTTCATGTCCATTCTTTTTTATCCATTTATCATTCCCAATCGCTCCGCAAGATACTCGTTCCCAAACTCAGTTTGGGAACGAGAAATGTACTACAGCTACTCATGCTGATATCCTGGCGTAGGATGATCTATAATTTCAAAATCCACGCTGGAATTATTCGAATCGAAACCGGCGGCAACTCTCTCTAATGACTGACCGCTATATTTAGTCAAACCGACTCCGCCAAATCCTCTATCCAATTCCTTTTCAATATCCTTGGTATGTGTTGCAAAAGAGGCATATTCCACGCAGTCAATCACAGATTCGATATCCATTCCATCCAGATAGTCCAGATCGCTCCCATCGGCAATTAGCACAACATCCATCGTTAAGGCAATCATGAAATCTCGGCTGTAGCCGACTTCTATATTATCGAGATTAGGCACATCGGGATTATCCGGGTCGCCATAATCAGCGCTGTTTCTGAATTCCCAATCGGCATGCGACAGATCCACGCTTTCCGGTAGAGGAAGATTTGGTATATTTGTGTGATCAATCGCATCCTGGGCAATGACCACAAAAGTTTCGGGAGGAACGGGATATTCACGACCTATGAGAGGCTCGCCGGGAAATTGGAAAATGTAAGTGACACTTTCCAGCATATGCCACATCCGGCAAATCACCATACCGTCAAGATAAACCGTATCTTCGGAAGAATTATACAATTCGATAAATTGATCGTAAAAATAGAATGAACGGTTTGGCGGACCTGCAGAATAAATTTCATTGATTTTCAGTCCCGGCTGCGCGCCGGATGCAATCGTACAAATAGTATCAATTATTGTATTTTCATTTATTGAGGTTTCCGTGGGTGTTATTAAAGTTGAAGCGATTACAGTAACCGTATCCAGGACATTGGAGTCAAGTGCCGAAGGTACAATAGTAGAAGATTTTATCGTAATGAGATATTCGGCCCAGGGGATATTTTCAAAGGAAACCGCTCCGCATGAATCCGTAACGCCACTAAAAGAAATGCTATTATAATCATAGGTTTTTATAGTAACCGGGATAGAGTTCAGGAAGCGGTCTTCAAATTTAACATATAAAGATAAGTTCAGCGAACCATCGACCTGAGTGGGTTGTTCCCTGAAACAGGCTGAGGTCATAAATAGTAAAAACAATAATAAAAATGGTGTTTTCATCGTTTCCAAACTGAATTTGGTAATGAGAAATGTACTACAACTATTCATGCTGATATCCTGGCGTAGGATGTTCTATAATTTCAAAATCCACGCTGGAATTATTGCTGTCAAAGCCGGCTGAAATTCTCTCAATGGACTGCCCGCCATATCTTACTATCCCTACGCCTGCAAATCCCCGGTCAAGTTCCGCCTCAATTTCTTTCATAGCATCGGAAGAACTATGATACTCAACACAGTCAATAACCGAATTGACATCGATCCCGTCGAGGTAATTAACGTCGCTGCCATCGGCAATCAGTATCACATCGCCAGTTAAAGAAATCATAAAATCGAGTCTATGTCCCTCTTCGATGTTATCAATATTCGGGACATCGGGATTATCAAAATCTCCATAATCGACGCTGTTTCTAAATTCCCAATCGGCATGCGACAGATCAACGCTTTCCGGTAGCGGAAGATTTGGTATATTCGTATGGTCCATAGCATCCTTGGCAAGCACAACAAATGCATCCGGCGGAACGGGATATTCTCTGCCAATTAGAGGCTC
>DPVY01000034.1:0-2438 GCA_003527965.1 Fidelibacterota bacterium | reverse complement strand
GCCGTCTAAGTAAACAGTATCCTCAGATGAATTATAGAGTTCAATGAATTGATCAAACCAATAGAAAAAATTATTGGGTGGCCCGGCGGCGTAGATTTCATTAATTTTTAAGCCCGGTTCAGCGCCGGAAGCAACAATCTCAAGTGTATCAATAATAATATCTTCGGCGCCGGGTGTTACGATATCGGCGCCAACTACATTAAGTTCCACCAGAGAATCCGGATTATCAAATGCAGGTACCATTACAGTGGCTTTTACATTGACTTTATATTCCGCATAGGGAATAGCTTCAAACTCTGCCAGACCGGCGGAATCGGTTGTATCTATATAAGTCGAAATATTATAATCGAACGTGCTGAGCGTCACCGGGATATTCGGCCGACAATTGCCTTCAAACATGACATAGAGCTTTACAACCAGTTCCCCGTCGAACTGAGTCGGTTTTCCCTTAAAACATCCCTGTAAAAATAGAATCGGGATAAAAAGCGATAACAGTATTGTTTTTACCATTGAGTACTTATCTCCAATCCATAATAAATCTCCGGGTTGTATTCAGTAATCCGACCAGTAAAGGGATTTATCCATTTACCGCGGTCGTTCAGCACATTATTGATATATAATGATAGCTCAGTTTTCTGAGATAGAGATTTTGTAAATCTGAAATTAAACAAAGTTCTACCGCCGGTGGAATACAAGGCGCTATCATACCAGTAGGTCATTCCCTGATAGAATAGTTTTTGTTCTTCGAGGTCGTCCACATCTTTCACTTTTGAATTGCCGTTATAGATTGTTTTACGATGTTCTAAGGGCACATGTTGAAGGTCAAATGTAACCCAGACCCCGAGGCGTTTACTGATATAATTCAGCTGATAATCAATAATAACTTTTTCCCGCCAGCTGTCATCTGGTGGATACCATATCTGTTCCCAGTTTGTATCGGGTTGGGAATCATATTTTAAACCGCTTCTGCCGCCGTGGGTAAAGCGGTAGGTAACATTCATTTTATGCTGAAAATTGTGGATCCGTTTAGTGCGTACCGTAAACTCCATACCACTGGATTTATACCAGCCGCGGTTCTCGTAAATTGAGTAATCGGCTGAGGTCAAAGTATCGGGATTAATATCGTAGCCCCAGGGATAATTCACTCCAGTAGGCCGGTCTTCGGATTCGGTATAATATCCGGTAAGCGACAATCCTAATATATCCAGGATTTTCCAGTCTATGGATGCTTCATACTTATCGGCAGTATATGTCTGTAAATCGGGATTATACTGCAGTTGTTCCTCTTCCACTACAACAGAATCTTTCAAGTATTTATAATACGCCGGCGGTTTATAGATATAACCAAGCGAAACCGCTTTGGCGCTTTTTCCGGCGCCGATTCTGAAACGCAGATCGTCGGTAATAAAATATTGCAAATTAAAGCGGGGACAGAGGAAATCACCATGATCGGATTTCAGGAAAGCTTTATCTTTAAACATCTTGCCGAAATTAAACCCGGTGGGATTAAACACATCATAACGAAGCCCCAACATTAATGTATACTTTTTATTTAAAAATTTACCCTTTATCATGTCTTCGGAATATAAACTCAGGCTTGTGATCTCCGGAAAAGTGCTGAACGAATAGGAACGCCGCGAAGAATATTGACCGTAATAAGGATAAACAGGATCAATGTATAATCCGTCACCGGTATTTTTCTGATAATCGCCTTCAAGCCCCAGGAGAACTTTATGGGTTCTTTTACTGTTCTGATATGTAGTCTTTTTCTGAAGTTTCCCCTTTATATTCCATTCTTTCCCGATTTCATTCATTATACCGACATAACCGGGCAGGGGAATAGAATCGCCCTCAATTATAAGCTGTTCGGCAACCCATTTAGACTTATATGCTTTTTTACGGTTTAGATTAAAACCTAAAAAACCGATGATTTTGTCATTTTCAGTTCTCGTATAATCAAGATTTACACTTCCGGCAGCCCGGTAGCCGCGATTATAATTTTTAATTTTTTGAACATCGGTCGGTTTTTCATCATCGATCATTTTAGTATAACTGCTCCGAATTTTCATGTCCAGTTTTTCATTGAAGAAACACCTGGAAAGATTGCCACTGGCGTGCAGACGCTGGTATTCATCGCCCTCTTTACGTAGATCACGTTCACTATAGGCATAGTTCAAATGATAATCCAAAACAGATTCTTTGATAGCAATGCCGTGACTGAAACTTGCCGTTTTCGTATCCGGATTGATTTTCGCCTTTAACTTAGGAGCAGTCCGACCGCTTTTAGTCTCCACCTTAATAATACCATTCGAGAAATTACCATACTCAACCGAAGGGATGCCCGTGATCACTTCTACGGATTTAATATTATCAGCCGGAATATTTCTTAAGTCGATTCCCTGAGTACCGGAACTGCCATATACCTTTGTCGTCAGATT
>DPVY01000112.1 GCA_003527965.1 Fidelibacterota bacterium | reverse complement strand
AAACAAGAAAATGACTATTAAGAGACTAATTTATTCGATGAAATAGAGAAACTCTTTCCCATAATTCCGACTTTCTCGAAGAAACTTTCCGCAGGAACTCCTTCGGAGCCTTTCGGAGTAGTCGGTTAATACCCGAATGAGTTCCAAGATGAGAAAAAGACTTGCGAATCAGCGATTTTGGTGCGATATTTAATTTGTAATGATTACAAACATGAAACATATTAAAGGTGAGTTGGAGCAGAAGGGAATCAAGCCCACCTATCAAAGGCTGTGCATTCTGGAATATCTTCACGCCCATTTGGTGCATCCCACTGTAGAGGGGATCTATGATGAACTGGTAGATCGGGTTCCAACAATGTCCAAAACCACGGTTTATAATACTCTAAGACTCTTTTCAGAAAAAGACGTGATCAACGAAATCAGAATAACTGGAACCGAAGTCAGGTATGACATCAATTGTCAATCTCATCATCATTTTTTATGCAAGAAATGTGGGAAAATCTATGATGTTGACGTAACCTGCCCTTTTGCTAATATGGAGCATAAAGAGGTTTCCGGGCATGAAATTCAGGAAGTTCATGGCTACTTTAAAGGTATATGTAAAGAATGTTTAACAAAGCAAAATAATGAACAGAAAGGTAGATAAATGAGAGAAAAAGTTGAAAAAGTTCTTGAGGCACTGCGTCCATTTCTTCAGGCGGATGGCGGCGATGTTGAATTAGTCGATGTTAGCGATGATGGAATTGTCAAGGTTAGATTGACCGGCGCCTGCGGTTCATGTCCCATGAGCACAATGACGTTGAAAATGGGCGTGGAAAGAAAACTGAAAGAAGAAATTCCCGAAGTGAAAGCCGTAGAACAGGTTTTCTAATCCTGTTCACAGACTAATATTATGTTCGGCATAATTAGTGAGATATGGAATTTCCTTTTGATCGTCAGCCCCTGGCTTTTGCTGGGGCTTCTCATTGCCGGTCTGATTCACTCTTTTATCGGAGAGAGCTTCATCAAGGAACATCTGGGCGGTTCCGGTTTTGCGTCGGTTGTAAAAGCGACTCTGTTTGGTATTCCCCTGCCGGTTTGTTCCTGCTCGATTATTCCCATTGCGGCGGGATTAAGAAAAGATGGCGCCTCTAAAGCCGCAACGATGTCATTCCTGGTTTCCACGCCTACAACCGGCGTTGATTCCATTTTTATTACCTATGGCATGCTGGGCGGCGTTTTTGCCATTGCCCGACCGCTCTCGGCTTTAATAGGCGGAATCCTGATTGGAGTTATTGTTTATTTGACAGAAAAAAATAATCAAACCCGTCTAATTGTTGAACATAAAAAACATCCGCATTTATCGTTTTTGGATAGAATTAAATCAACTTTTGTATATGGCTTCAGCGTGCTGCCGCAGGATTTATCGAAAACTCTGTTGTTGGGAATTACCGTTGGAGGAGCGCTGTCTGCATTATTGCCGATGGATTTTGCGTCCGAATATTTATCTAATCCGCTGATTGCTTATCCCTTAATGATTGTGGTTTCAATTCCCATTTACGTTTGCGCGGTTGGTTCCGTGCCGATTGCGGCGGCATTACTAATGAAGGGACTGGTTCCCGGCGCGGCGCTGGCGTTTATGATTGCCGGTCCGGCAACCAATACGATTACCATGGGATTTGTTGCTAAAAAATTGGGTAAAAAAGTGTTTGCCATTTATCTGGTAAGTATAATTATAGTTGCAGTGGGCGGTGGTCTGATTATGGATATGTTTTTACCTACCTGGTCGGGGCAGGAGCTTATGCAGCGACATGATGAGACGTCGGCTTTTCTAAAATTTTTTTCCACAATATTATTATTGGCGATAATGGGATACAGCCTGTTCAGCAAACAGAAAAAAATTAAGAATGTTGATATGGAATACAGCTTTCATGTTCCGGATATGACTTGCAAGCATTGTCAGCTGACGATTGAAAATTCTCTGAAAAAATTACCCGGAATTGAAAATGTGGTCATCTCTCTGGCGGATAAAACGGTTAGTGTTGACGGTGAAGTTGATAAAAACAGTATAATAAAACAGATTGAAGACGTCGGTTATACTGTTGAAAAATAGTATAACCCAAAAGATGCTTTTATGAACCTAAATAATTTTTACCAGGAGGAGACATGAACAATATTAAAGGTACTCAGACGGAGAAAAATCTCTTAACTGCCTTTGCCGGTGAATCTCAGGCACGGAACAGGTACACCTATTTTGCAAGCAAAGCTAAGAAAGACGGTTATGTGCAAATATCCAAAATATTCGAAGAGACCGCCAACCAGGAAAAGGAACACGCCAAACGTCTATTCAAATTTTTAGAAGGCGGCGAGGTGGAGATCTCCGCTGCTTTTCCAGCCGGAGTGATTGGGGAAACCGTTGACAATCTAAAGGGTTCCGCCGCCGGAGAGAACTTTGAGTGGACGGAGATGTATCCCACCTTTGCTAAAATCGCTCGCGAAGAAGGATTTGGTAAAATAGCAGAGGTTTTTGAGGCGATTGCCGTTGCCGAAAAGCAGCATGAGAAACGCTATCTGGCATTGATGAAAAATATCCGGGAAGAAAAAGTTTTCAAGAAAGAACAGAAAGTATTCTGGGTTTGTCAGAATTGCGGATATGTGCATTATGGCGAAGAGGCACCGGAAACATGTCCGGCATGTGCCCATCCGCGAGATTATTTCATGATGTTGGGTGAAAATTACTAACTAACAAATCCGGTCAGGAAGTGTGAATTTGGATTACAACGTATTTTTAAGCATTGGCTATGGAATGTATGTGGTGGCGTCGCAGGACGCAGAACAATTAAATGGGCAGATCGCAAATGCAATTGTTCAGATTACATCAGAGCCGCCGACATTTGCGGTAAGTATTAATAAAGAAAATTTAACTCATTCGTTTATTGAAAAATCCAGGGCTTTCACCATATCGATTTTAGGTGAGACGACGCCCATGAAATTTATTGGTAAATTCGGATTCAAAAGCGGGCGGAAAATCAATAAGTTTAATGACACAAATTTCAAGATAGGAAAATCGGGTCTTCCGATCGTTCTTGATCACGCTGTTGCATTTTTTGAATGTAAAGTTATCAATTCTTTCGATGTGGGAAATCATACTGTTTTTATCGGGGAAGCCGTTAATGCTGAAACTCTGAACGATAGTAAGCCTATGACCTATTCGTATTATCGTGAAGTCATTAAGGGCAAATCTCCAAAAACAGCGCCCACTTATCTCGATAAAAAGAAAATAACAAAAAAAAGGGAGTCAGTTATGTCAAAGTATGAATGCACAGTTTGCGGATATATTTATGATCCGGCTGTTGGCGATGTCGAAAATGGTATTAAACCGGGGACCTCGTTTGAAGATTTGCCTGATGATTGGGTCTGCCCGGAATGTGGCGTAGGCAAAGAAGATTTTGAGAAAGTGGAGGAATAGATGGCTATCCAAAAACTAATGTCCGGTGTTTTTTCAGTAGGCGCAAAACACTGGGGCCGCAGACTGTTTGACGAGTTGATCCCTCTACCGGATGGGACAACTTACAATGCCTACTTGATCCGGGGAAGTGAAAAGACAGCTCTTATCGATACTGTTGACCCTGAAAAGAAAAGTGATTTACTGGAAAATTTAGAAGCTTTGAAAGTTAAAAATATCGATTACGTGATAGCCAATCACGCCGAGCAGGATCATTCCGGAGTCATCCCCGAAATTCTTGAAAAATATCCCAATGCCAGGGTTGTAACAAATGAAAAATGTAAGAAAATGTTGATCGATCTGTTGCAGATTCCGGAAGATAAGTTTTTAGTAGTGAACGATTGGGATACCTTATCGCTGGGAGATAAGACCTTGCAGTTTATTCTGACGCCCTGGGTTCACTGGCCGGAAACCATGGTGACATATCTCCGGGAGGACTGTATTCTTTTTTCCTGTGATTTTTTTGGGGCTCATTTTGCTTCCAGTGAATTATTTGTAAAGAATGAAGTAAAAGTGTATGAATCCGCCAAACGTTACTATGCGGAAATTATGATGCCGTTCAGAAAAAAGGTAATCGGAAATCTGGAAAAACTAAAAGATATTGAAATTGATATGATCGCGCCAAGTCATGGTCAGGTTTATGATAAACCGGAATTGATCCTGGATGCTTACAAAGACTGGACATCCGATAGTGTTAAAAATGAAGTTGTCATACCCTATGTTTCTATGCATGGAAGCACTCAAAAAATCGTAGAATATCTGATTGATTCATTAACAGAAAGAAACATTGTGGTCAAACCATTTAACCTGGTTGTTACCGATATTGGCGAGCTGGCAATTGAAATTGTTGACGCAGCCACGATAGTTATTGGTTCGCCGATTGTGTTAACAGGTCCCCATCCAGCGGTTGTTTCCGCGGTATCTTTGGCAAATGCATTGAGACCAAAAGCCCGGTTCGCGACTGTTATCGGCTCCTATGGTTGGGGTGGTAAAATGGTAGATCAGATTGTCGGTATGCTTGGAAATTTAAAAGTGGAATTACTGTCACCGGTTCTTGTCAAAGGTTATCCCAAAGACGCCGATTATCAGAGTCTTGATAAATTGGCAGATGAGATTTTAGAAAAACATGAGTCGTTAAAATTATTAGGAGGTTAAGATGTCAGTATTTAACTCAAGTGAAATTTACCAGTTTGCAATTAAAATTGAGGAAAACGGTGAAAAGTTTTACCGGCAGATGGCTGCAAAGTTGCCGGATAAAAAAGTCAAGGAGCTCTTTACTTTTCTCGCCGATGAAGAGGTTCAACATAAAGCCACTTTTAGCGCAATGTTGTCGAAATTTGAAGATTACGAACCGGTGGAAAGTTATCCCGGTGAATATTTTGCCTACTTAAAAGCCTATGCTGACAATCTGGTTTTTGGTTTCAAGAAATTTGATGGAGATATTGCGAGTATTGAAAATGCGGAATCAGCGCTTCAATTTGCAATTGGGAAAGAATTGGATACGATAATGTATTTTCAGGAGATGAAGAATCTGGTTCCTGAGAGTGAAAGGAAGCGTATCAATGCGATAATCGAAGAAGAACGAAGGCATGTTGTAAAATTATCGGAATTTAAAAGAAGTTTAAATAATTAACGGAGGAAATCATGGAAGATAAAATTCTAATAGGAGATAAGCTCCCGGAGATTAAAGCGCAAACAACAAAAGGCGTTATAAATCTTCCGGAAGATTACAAAGGCAAATGGCTTGTTCTTTTTAGTCATCCGGCTGATTTTACACCAGTCTGTACAACGGAATTTGTGGCATTTCAAAAGCGTTATGACAAATTCAGAGAGCTAAATTGTGAACTGGTTGGCTTAAGTATCGATCAGGTTTTTTCACATATCAAGTGGGTACAGTGGATCAAAGATAATCTCAATACCGAAATAGAGTTTCCGGTGATAGCGGACGATACGGGGAAGATTTCAGAGAAACTTGGCTTCATTCATCCCGGTAAAGGCACGAATACTGTTAGAGCCGTGTTAATTATTGATCCGGAATCAACAGTAAGGGCAATTTTATATTATCCGCAGGAATTGGGACGCAATATGGATGAAATTCTCAGGATGGTAAAAGCATTTCAGGTGGGCGCTGAAAATCAAGCGGCAATGCCGGCAAACTGGCCGGAAAACGAATTAATCAAAGACAGAGTAATTGTGTCTCCGGCAACAGACGTTAAAACTGCCGAAGAGAGAGTAAAAGAGTATGATTGCTACGACTGGTGGTTTTGTCATAAAGAAGTGAAATAATGGAGGCTGTGATGGAGAAGAAACAAATATACAGATGTGAAATCTGTGGAAATATTGTTGAGGTTTTGCACGTAGGCGGCGGCGCTTTAGTTTGCTGTGGACAAAAAATGATTTTATTAGAAGAAAAAACTGAAGATTCTTCGACTGAAAAACATGTACCGTTTATTGTCAGAGAAAATGGAAAAGTAACTGTCAAAGTCGGCGAAAACACAGCTCATCCGATGGAAGAGAAGCACTATATCGAATGGATTGAATTGCAGGTTGACGGCAAATCATATTATCAGTTTTTGAAACCCGGCGATAAACCGGAAGCGGTTTTTTGCGTTGCAGGCGATGAAATGACCGCTCGTGAATATTGTAATGTGCACGGACTCTGGAAGAGTTAAAAGGAATTTGCAGCAAATTACGGATATAAGCTAAGAGAACGTAGCCAAGTTCCCCGCCTGAGGCGGGCCCCATTGAGAAATGCTCTTGAGGACGCTGACGCAAGATAAATCGGGGAGACTGCCGAAAGAGTAGGATAGTTCCATGGAAATTCCTTCGGAACTAGTTTAAGACTGTCTGCAATCAGTTAAATCTCTGTCTATTGCAAATAATTATTGTTCTATGTTTTGATTCACTTGGAAAT
>DPVY01000226.1 GCA_003527965.1 Fidelibacterota bacterium | reverse complement strand
TATAATAATAGTGGCTTTTTATAAGCGCCTATTGATAAAATTAAAAAATGATCTTTCCAAAAAAGAACACATTGTTTATAAATATATAATCGTCTCCCAAATAATTGTATTAATTCACGGAATGGTTGATAATCCATTTGATGTATTGCCAATAGCGATGTTACTGACATTTAATACAGGTGTTCTCTCACGATGGTTGAAAAAAGACGACCACCAATTAATCGTAATGAATATTAATAATAGTTGGATAGTAAGAATAGCCGTGTTTTTATTTTTCTTATTCATCTGTGTAAACACTATTCAAAAAACTAAGGGTTTTTATCATTGGCGAAAAGGTCAAATATTTGTCAATAGTGGAAAATGGTATTTAGGAATCAATGAATATAAAAAAGCACTAGAATATCTTCCAAATAATGGAGAGTTACAATTTCATCTAGGTGCAGCTTGTTCTTATACCAACCAGTCTGGAACCGCAATTAAACTATTAAATTCTTCGCTACATAATTTTAACGATAAAAATGTTTATATAACGAGAGCTTATTCCTATTCTAAATTGAAAATGTATAAATTGGCAGAAAAAGATTTTAGGATGGCATTAAATATGTACCCAAATTTATTATTACCGAGGTTATGGCTTTCTAAAATATATATAAACCAAAAACGCATTGATGATGCTATTAATGAATTGAATACTATCATTCGAATAAATCCAAAAATTATAAATAATGAAGTATTAAATATTAAATCGGAGGCAAAAGAATTATTAGATTACCTTTTATATTCTGTACAATCTATACAATAAATGTATCATTTAGGTAAAAATAATTGTATAAATTTAGAATGATTTCGATTCAGTATAAAGGGATAAATAAGCTGGTGTTTTGTATTTATTCGATGTTAAAATGAAATTGTTAAAGACACCGATGCCGGAAATGGATTAAAAGATAGCAACACCGGCAACGTTTTTTTAGAGACGTTATCCGACGATTCACTTTTGGATATGCAGTTATTTTGATAATGATAAACAAGCGCAGAGACCGTACCGCCAATTAGTCCACCCGCTATAACATCAGACACAAAGTGTCGGTTATCAGTGACCCGCGTATATCCGACATAAGCGGCAAGAACATGGCTGCCGGTCAGGTAAAGCAGTTTCCCGGCTTTATCAACATTCCTATCCCAATGACCTATGTGATCAAACACGTACAGGGTACTATATGTCGCCAGCGCAAAAGAAATAGAAGTGTGCCCGGAGGGAAAGGACTTATCGGCATCTACGCATTCTGATTTCGGGTAATTGTCAAAACTTGGCCGCTTGCGCCCAACAATATTTTTTGCCACATTTGTCACAAAATAAGTCGCCGACAAAGCCTCGACAATTCCCTTGCTGTGCCGGTAGCTTGATTCCTTTAACCAACCAGCGTTATTTGGAATAAAACCGATCCCAAGCGCCGCTGCTCCCGCTGCGGCATACAGTTTTGAACTGGAAATCGTATTTTCATGAAATGAGCGGTCTGTTGTTCCCTTTGAAGACGATAGAGAAATCCATACAGGCATCTTATCAATTTTACGGGCAGTATAGAACACCGCCGCAGTTAAGCCCCATTCACCTAACTCAAACACCGGTTTCAGAGATTCCGCTTGCGCCTTTGTAAAAACACAAAAATTGAAGATTAAAATTGACAAAAATATTTTTTTTAACATAACTCCCCACACCGCTTTGCTTTGTAAAAACTATCTACTTTTAAATCAACAGGCAAGGATAATGTTCAATTAATCAGTGTGATAAGATAGATCTATAAATATCGGGGAACCGCCGCCAGCCGAAAAGACAAGGTTTTCAGGTCCCTTTCATAATGTGACCATATCCGTTTTTAAAGGTTCAGAACATTTCTCAGGAGTAATGTCGTAAGTAGTTGAAATAATATACCTGGATTTTTTGCCCATCGGACTGATTATAGAAAAGAATCAATTCAGTAAAAAAATCTTTACAAGCGTCCTTTACATGCAATAAAGTCTTTATACCAGAAGTAAGAATCTTTGGGAATTCTCTGAGCAGTGACATAATCCACATAGACCAGCCCAAAACGTTTGCTAAAACCCTCAGTCCACTCAAAATTATCCAGTATCGACCACTGAAAGTAGCCCAGAGAAGGAACCCCCTCGTAAATCGCCCGACTATATTCCCGGAGATAGCGTGTCAGATAGTTAATCCGCTGGGGATCGTGCACCTTGTCATCCTCCTGAACCCAATCCAAATTTGCCATGCCGTTCTCAGCGATCACAATCGGCAGACCGTACCGTTCATAGAGAAACTTCGGACCCCAATAAAGCGATTCCGGCACGATGGTCCAGTCCATAGCAGAGCGGGCTGCGCCGGGATGCGGCTCAATCGTCCGCCAACTCTCATCGACAGCTTCGACGACATCGGCAGAGTAAATATTCATCGCGTAAAAATCCAGTGGTTGACGGATGACGTCCATATCCTTCGTTGAAACCTTCGGCACAGCGGACCCAAAGATTTCCAGACCGGCGACGGGGTACTCTCCCAGAATCATCGGATCGGCCCACCAGGTATTGTTCCAGAGGTTCTTTGCCGTAATGGCAAATGTCGCCCGACGAGCAGCTTCGATGTCCTTTGCCGTATTTTTCTTTGGCACAGAAACAATACCCACCGGTACAGCCCCGATTATCGGCAATTTTCGGGCAGCCGAGCGAATAACCTGCACGGCTTTTCCATGAGCCAACAAGACATTGTGTCCGGCAGTCAGCACTTCACTAAATCCCAATTTCAATCCCGGTGCATTGCTTCCGGTTTGATGCCCGAAGTGGATGAAACATTGCGGTTCATTAAGGGTCATCCACCGGGTCACCCGATCCGAGAGTTTTTCCACAACGACGCGGGTATATTCGGCAAACCAATTGGAACTGTCGGGATGTAGCCAGCCGCCTTTCAGAAAAAGTTCGTAAGGATAATCCCAGTGAAACAGCGTCACCCAGGGGTCAATACCTTTTTCGAGCAAACTGTCGATTAATTTATCGTAGAAAGCTATACCCTTCTCGTTCACTTTACCGATACCACCAGGTATTACCCGCGGCCAGGCAATGGACAGGCGATAAGCATCCACACCGAGTTCCGCCATCAGATCAACATCCTCCTGCCAACGATGATAATGATCGGGACCGACATCGCCGGACTCGCCACCCTTTATCTTGCCGGGCTGGTTACAGAACATATCCCACACCGAAAGTCCACGGCCGTCTTCCCTGACAGCGCCTTCAATCTGATAACTGGCTGTCGCCACCCCCCAGATGAAATCTTCGGGAAATTCGATATTTCTCCTGCTCATTCCTTCACGCTTCCCATCATAATCCCCCGCAGGTAGTACTTTTGCATTGCCAGAAAAACCACAATAATCGGCAGGATCGTGATCACCGAACCGGCCATCATCATTTCCGTATCCTGCACATGCTCGCCCATCAAATTAGCTAAAACCACCGGCAGTGTGTACATGGAATCACTGGTCAGCACGATCAAGGGCCAGAGAAAATCGTTCCAGGCTCCCATAAAAGTAAAGAGCGCCATGGTTACAAGAATCGGTTTAGCTACCGGCAGGATAATCCTCCAGTAAATATAAAAATCGTTAGCCCCGTCGATGCGGGCGGCTTCAATCAGGCTATCGGGGATGGAGATAATATACTGTCGGATCAGGAAAATGCCGTAAATGCTGGCCATACCCGGTATAATCACACCCCAGTAAGTATTAATAACTCCCATACGGTTAAGCATCAAAAACAAGGGCAGCATAGTCACCTGAGCAGGGATCACCATCGCCGAAAGCAGTAGCTTAAACAACTTTTGTTTCCCTGCGAATCTGTATTTTGCAAAAGCGAATCCCGCCATGGAATTGAAAATCAGCGAAATGCCGGTGATAGACAGCGATATTACGATACTATTGAAAAAGTAGCGGGTCACATTTAAGCGACCGAACAGGATCTGGTAGTGCTCGAAAGTCACTTTTTCAGGTAAGAATTTCGGTGGAAATTGATTAGCCTGTCCCGCCGGCATCAGAGAAGCGGAAATCATCCACACGAAAGGTGCAATCGTCACTATTACTCCCACTAAGAGCATCAAATAGATGATGGCTTTGTGAATCCGGGTCTTAATATTCATAATTTCTCCGGAAGCGCATCTGGACCAGAGTCACGATTAAAATGATTCCAAACAGAATAAAGGCCAGAGCCGCCGAGTAGCCCATACGCCAGTATTTAAATCCTTCGCGGTACATCAACAAAACGATGCTCAGGGTGCTGTTCAACGGACCACCGTCTGTCATGATATAAGGCTCGGCGAAGAACTGGCAATAGCCGATCAAGGTGGTTAGTGTGATAAAGCCGGTGGTCTGGGTCAGCATCGGCAGGGTGACATGCCGGAATGTCTGCCGGGCATTGGCACCATCGAGGTGGGCGGCTTCATACAGCGATTCAGGAATGTTTTGCAGCCCGGCGATAAAAATAATCATGTTATAGCCAAAGCCCTTCCATACCGCCATGATGATCAGAGCCGGCATAGCCCATTTGGGGTTGCCCAGCCAGTCAATCGGCTGGAT
>DPVY01000327.1:2190-2518 GCA_003527965.1 Fidelibacterota bacterium | reverse complement strand
AGATCGGGATCGAGGCGCCTGAACAATTCCCTTGCTTCTGCATTCCAGGTCCACCAAAGATTATTTGCGATATCTTTCAATCCTCTGATTCGTTCAGGAAGGACCGCTGAAACTGTAAATTTTTTGATTGGCTTCATATTTCGTTCTCCTGATGTTTTCTTCAAAATGCTGATTAACTTAATAATTGATATTCACTGAAGCAAGCGTAACCCAGTATTTAGTTACTACTGCCTTATTATTTTTTTAAAGTCGGTTAAAGTCTCTTAATCTTAATTTGGGCGTCATGAAAATAATCAGATTAATTCTGAGACTTGACTTAAGACTGCCA
>DPVY01000327.1:0-1888 GCA_003527965.1 Fidelibacterota bacterium | reverse complement strand
TTAAGACTGCCATATCAAAGAACATAAACCGATCTCCAATCCCGCTAAGGCGGGATAAGTCGGATCAGGAATCAACCCAACCTTCAGAAGGTTATATCAAGCATCCTGTCCAGTCTGTAAATCTTCTATTATTAAACCTTCTGAAGGTTTCTGACTTTACCACCCATCTGACGCCGCCTTAAGTCAAGGGCTGACGAACCTACGCTATCAAACGTATTTTTAAAACAAAACCGCAACACTTTTTTTAAAGTAATCCTCACAATCTATTTCAATAAACATCTTTTAATCTTATATTTGCAACCATAATAATGGGAGCATCGATGAAATCAAATACACGTGAATTAATCAAATTTCTTGTCATTGCAGCTATAACTGTTTTCCTGGTATTAGTAATCATGTCTTTACTACATAAACCGAAAATTATTCTTCCCCCGCGGGCGGCGGCTGCTCCGGCCCGGGAATTGCGCGGCGTGTGGATGAGTCGCTTCGATTATACCCAATCACTAAATACTCACGATAAAACAATAATTCAGGATTATATCCGCAGAACCTTTCGACAAATTAAGGATGCCAACTGCAACACGGTTTTTTTTCAGGTTCGGGGAAATGCCGATGCATTTTACAAATCCAGCTATGAACCCTGGAGTCAATTTTTAACCGGCACCCTTGGTCAAGAGCCCGGTTGGGATCCTCTTCAATTTGCAATTGAGACGGCTCATGAATTTGATCTTGAACTGCATGCCTGGATCAATACCTTCCCGGCCTGGCGCGGCAAATCCAAACCGGAAAAAAGCGCTCCTCTGCATCCTTATTTAGCTCATCCCGACTGGGTAATTTGTGACAGCAGCGGAAATCCCATGCCCCGATCCAACCACTATGTCTCCTTTTCACCGGGAAATCCCGATGTCCGCCGGCATATCAAAAATGTCGTAATGGAAATAACCTCAAAATACGACGTGGACGGTATTCATTTCGATTATATCCGCTATCCCGAAGGATCAACCAAAAAGGGTTACTCCAACGATGCCGTGAGTGTTAAGCGCTTGCGCTCCCCAAAGGATAATCCACTTCGCCTGAACCGGGAGAACTGGCAACGTGAACAGATAAGCCAATTTATCGCTGAAGCCTACAATGCCATAACCACCCTGAAGCCCTGGGTAAAAGTATCCACAGCTGTCATTGGCAATTACAATATGTCCGGTTGGAGTGGTTATCACAAAGTGTTTCAAGATGCAGCGCGCTGGGCGAAAATCGAAAAAATCGACATGATAATTCCCATGACCTACCGCTCCCGAAAAAACGGCGATTTCCAAAAATCGATCCAACACTGGAATAATCTTCAAAATATCAGACAGCCTATTGCTCCGGGCTTGGGAGTTTTCAATCTACCTCTTGATGAAGTTTTAGAGGAAATTGACGATGTACGGTCCGCCGGACTCGGGGGTGTTGTCCTGTTTGCCGCCAGCTCCGTTGATAGTCTGGGTTGGGTGCGTCTCAAAAATGAAAAATTTCAATACCCCGCCATTCCGCCGGCGCTGCCCTGGAAATTTAAATCAAAAGTCCCGGAGCCTGAAAAATGTCAAATCAAAATTGAAGACCAAAACATTCATTTTCAATGGTTTTGCTCCGAACCTAAAGGCAAATCAAACAGAATCAGCCATTTCGTCATCTATCGTTCAAAAAATGATACAATAGACACTTCTGTTGGTGAATCTATTTCAAATATTCTAATCGGATCGGTAATGAGCGCCGTAAAAGAAATAAAAGACGATGACATCGATTACAATTATTTTATTGTCGCCTTAGATGTCGCAAATAATGAAAGTACCCCGGTGCATTTCATTGAATCAACTCCGCAAAGCAGTGAATCCCAGTGAAAAGAGGTTCT
>DPVY01000328.1 GCA_003527965.1 Fidelibacterota bacterium | reverse complement strand
CGTGTGTGACTGGAGTTCAGACGTGTGCTCTTCCGATCTTTTTAATCGCCTCGACAGCCTTTAAGCCAGCCATCTTTCCCGCAGCCATTGCAGAGCTGATTCCCCCGCCTGTTAGCGGGTTCACCTGGTGAGCGGCGTCGCCAACTACCATTAATCCATCAGTTACCAATTCGGAAAGATGGGTTGCGACCGGAACTCCCCCGGCAATTGTAGTTAGACGAGTTGCTCCGGGAAATTTCTCCGATATAAAAGATTCAAGATATTCTAAGGCTGATATTTTCCCGGCTAAGGCCCCATTCACTCCCAGTCCGACATTTGCCGTTCGGTCTCCTTTTGGGAAAACCCACACATAACCGCCGGGCGCCCATTTATGGGAAAAGTAAAAATCGCTACACCCCTCATCAATATCAATATTTGATAACATCATCTGAGCACAAGATTCAATATCCCGCATTGCTAAATTGGTCTTAATACCCGCAAAACGAGCTATACGGGATTCAATTCCATCGGCGGCAATTACAATATCGGCTTCGATTTCCATTTTCCGACCAATGTAGTTGAGAAATAGCCTGTTTGTATTTACCACTCGTTGCAAACCGTACACATAAGCTTTTGTGAAAACTTCAGCGCCATTTAATGCGGCTATTTCTGCCAACGAATGATCAAACAATCTGCGATGCAAAATATAACCTTTCGACGGTGTATGGATTTTGACGACCTTGCCTGTCGGTGAGTATAATCCGAAATCTGTAATGCTTGCGGCAATCCAGCGCGGATCGACATCGACATATTTCTCGATTCCCTCCGCACTGATTCCTTCTGCACATCGCACTGGTACACCGATCTCCCGGTCTTTTTCCAGCAATGCGACCGCAGCGCCCTGACTCGCCGCAAACCGGGCAGCCGTCGATCCTGCCGGTCCGGCACCTACAACAACAACATCATAATGCGGTCTCATTCCTTAATCCTCAATTTTTGCCGTTAGCGCTTTAAAAGGACATATCTTAACACATGCCATGCATTCAATGCATATAGATTCGTTGATAGATAATTCAGTTTCCGACAACTCAATACAATCTACCGGACACACCGATATGCAAGTTCCGCAAAGATCACATATATTTTTTTTAATTCTTATCACGCTTCATCCTCCTCAACCTTAAATGTTGGATAATCAAGGTTAAAGCGGTTGATATAGTAAATTTTTGAGATATAAAAGTTCAAAAAAAGTACTAAAAAGAAATAAGGGAATTGGACACAAAGCATCAAGCCAATAAACAATAACGGATATCGGATGGTCCGTAAAACCCATACGTCGTTCGGCTTGAATAACATAATTATATACAGAGGTAAAGATATTAAAACAGGATGAGTAATTATAGGATCATGACGAAGCATTCCAATTGCAAATGCCAAAACAACCCAGATAAATGCGGTCCAGACAGTACTCTTACGACCGTACTTTATCGCGAAGGTCTCTTTTTTATGCCTTGAATCGCCCTTTTCATCAGGTAATGTTGTCAATAATGCAACCGAGCCCCACGCAAAGAGGTAAGGAATCATCTGCAAAAATGCAGCAGTCTGAAATTCACCGGCCATAAGCCAGCCAATTAAAAACAGGAATATACCGCCGATTAAATTGGTAATGATTCCTGAAATCGGATGATCTTTCCACGTGAATGGTGGAAAATTATAGAGATACCCCCAGCTTAAGAGAAATAACGCCAATGCCACAAATATTAGTATGCCCTGAACAAGGTAGATAACCAGTGAAACGGCAATCAAAATGTAGGCAATTTTTTTTGCTTTTTCCGGTTGAACATAATTCTCGGAAATCAAAAACAATTTTTTATTATCCCGGTCGGTTTCTATATCCTGAAGCTGATTTAAAATAAATGTAGCACCCGCTGCAAGCGTTAAAATAAAGAAATTGAATACAATCATCCAGTCAACGGATGTTCGCCAAAAGATAACGGATTCGTTTACAGTGCTGAACGCCGAATATCCGGCAAGTGTAATGATCCAAACCGGAAAGAAGAGTGTTGGACGAAGAATAAACAAGTAATCCAGCGGTTTTAAATATTTTACGGGCACTTTTAACATTATTCCTCCAATAGTTTAATAATTTTCTTCAGAATCCAAATATTTCCCGGTAAAACATGCCGTGCAAAAATGATCAGCCGGTAAGGAAGTGGAATCCAACAGCCCCTTTACCGTAATATATTCCAGGCTGTCAACTTCGAGATATTCCTTAATCTGAGCCACCTCTTTTTGATTGGCAATCAGTTCTTCTTTTGATGGAAAGTCCATGCCATAAAAACAGGGGTACTTCACCGGTGGAGAGCCGATTCGGACATGCAATTCTGACGGTTCGGCTTCCCGAATCAAACGAATCAATTTTTTCAGGGTCGTTCCGCGTACAATCGAATCGTCAACAATGACCACCTTCTTTTGATTAAGAACACCACCGATGGTATTGAATTTTATCTTAACTCCAAAATCACGCATTTTCTGATCCGGATGGATGAAAGTTCGACCTATATAGTGATTCCGGATGAGTCCGATCTCAAAACGGGCGTTTGAACGTTGCGAGTATCCCAAAGCGATTGTGTTACTGGAATCGGGTACGGAAATTACAATATCGGCATCTTCCACAGGCTTATTTATAGCCAGAGTTTTGCCGATTTTACGACGTGTTTTGTCAACGTATTCACCAAATATCCGGCTGTCGGGACGTGAAAAATAGACATATTCAAAAATACAGTGACGTGGATGCGGATCATCAATTTTAAAGACCTTTTGTGCTTTACCATCCAATACAATCATTTCACCGGGATTAACATCTCTCTCGTATTTCGCCCCGATTAAATCCAGAGCACATGTTTCTGATGCAAAGATAGCCGCACCATCCAGCCTGCCCATACATAATGGTCGAAAGCCGTATTTATCCCGGGCAATAATCATCTTGTCATTGAACATTATCACCAGGGAATAGGCTCCGTCAACCGAACGTAGCGCATCCAGAATTTTATCTTCAATAGTCGTTTCCTGAGAATGCGCTATCAGATGAATAATGTATTCAGTATCCGAGGTTGTTTGGAAAATTGTTCCTTTTTCTTCCAGTTGTTTCCTGATTGGGTCAAGGTTAATCAGATTGCCGTTATGAACAATAGCAATTTTATTCCCTTTATAATTGAAAACCAGAGGTTGGATATTGATCGTGGCTTTTTCGCCATGTGTCGAATAACGGTTATGCCCTATCGCCACATTTCCGGGCAATTTTTGAAGTCTTTGCTTATTCGCAAACACTTCCGAGACCAATCCCCGCTCCTTTTCAGTGTAAAATTTAGAATCATTATAAGTCGTTATACCTACGCCTTCCTGACCACGATGTTGTAAAGCGAAGAGACCAAAATATGCTAATGTTGACGCATCTGAATGATTATATATTCCAACTATACCACACATTATTTTTTATCACCTAATATTTTTATATGATTTGAATAAATCCAGCCGTGTTTGCCCTTCATTACTTCCAGTCTGTAAGTTCCCAGAGTTACCTGAAGATCAATCTCCGAAGCCGTTCCTTTACGAAATAATTCCCCATTGCGAATTATCCGGCAGTGACCCTTTTCCGGAAGCACCGCTTTGAGAACCGGGCGGTTCATTGCACCGGACTCGCCCATCTGTAATAAACGGTCGCCATCCTCTGCCCAAAATCGAAAACCCCGGGCATTTCCCCATCTGTAATTTGAAACGAAAGTTCGTCCGTCTCGAATTAACTTAAAAATTGTCGCTTCAATCGCCGAATTATCAGCGCTTTTTAATAATTCAGTATCACAGAGCAAATGCGTCCGAATCGATTTGAACATGATTTTATAGTCAAATATCGCCTTCGTGAACAAGCCGAATATTGTGATTTTCGTCGCATGAACATCTACGGATCCAATCCCGGTGACTTTTCGTTCCAAATTAGCTTTATCCCACCACTTCAGAAGTTGCCTGGATGGAAATGTTGAAACACTGCGTGGATGTACGGCATTCCAGTATTTATTCCGGATCGTGGTCAATTCCAGCCAGTGGGACATCATATTCCAGATTTCAATCGTTTCGATCTCCGGATAATCGAGATTTCCCCATGGAATTGGCGGAAATCCGGGGACTGATTTTTTAATATCACGCTGCTCAAAGGGATGGGCGGCTATTCCGAGAGCGTTTTTTTCTTTTACGGCTTTAATATACTGTTCAGGAGTATAATTTTCCGGCAGGGTTTCTTCAAGACCGAATGCCAGGTAATGATGCAGATCGTCCCGATCGTTAATTTCATAGCCGACACTGACAAACAGGTTATCATGCCAGCCCGTATATCCTTCATCTCGACCTCTCAAGGTCATGTGATCGGACATAAGTAAGAAATCCAAACCGGTTTCCCGGGCAGCTTTTATTATTTCCGGATATGTCCCGCTGCCATCGGAATAGATTGAATGTCCATGAATACAGCCGATATATTCTCTGAAATTCGGCGTCATGTCGCCACCTGTATGAATACCGTTGCCAGAACGATCCCGGCCACATCGGCAATTAAATCCCGGTAGCTGAAGAATCCTTTGGGTTTTCCGGTATCTCTGTATTCTTTACCCAGCCCGAGCGAGACCGTAAAAATTCCCGAGGTGGTCAACGCCTGCTCTTTTGGCACAGAGGCGACCCTATTCTGGAAATAATATCCGGTTGTCGTCATCATAAATGAACTGCTCAGATGTTTCAATTTGTCCAGCCCGAACCAGGGATCAGAAATCTTTTCCCTGGCCTCAAACTGAATATCCCGTCCAAATACAAACACATTCAAAATAACAATTATAACGGCAAGTCCAATTTTTTTTATCATATAATTCCCAAACCACTAAAAAATATAAGTAAAATCAGTACCGGGGCGACATATTTGATCAGGATTGAC
>DPVY01000160.1:4271-5470 GCA_003527965.1 Fidelibacterota bacterium | reverse complement strand
CTTTTTCTTTGCGTCTTGGCGGTTATTTATTCTTCTATTCTATTCTTCCATTAAATCCGGATGATTTTCATGAAGCCATTCTTCAACCTCTTGGCGGAGATGGTTTGCAAGGTCCACCATCTCTTTAGCTTCCTGGTCGGAGATCATACCGGCATGATCATAACCGCTGATATTCCTTTTCTTTCGAAATTGATCAAGCAAAGCAACCAGGTCGGCATCAGCCTTGATAGTATAAGCAAGAGATTGAATAATCCTGTAATGATGAGCTTCTCGCACGGGGCACGGTAGCCTGAAGCGGCAAGGGCGGCTGTTGCTGTTTGCAGGGCGGCGTTATAGGCTATATTCAGCTGCCAGTCCGGACTTAACCCGGACGTTCTGCAATCTGAAAGATCACGATCCGCCACTGCAAGCAAGGCAGCGATCTCTTGCGAGCTTGCCCGATGTTCTGCCAACCAGCCGTTATTCAGCCAGTTTTGCAAGATCATGCTCATCTCCAATAAGAAAAATTTTAGGGCATTCCAGAGCATTTTTCAGGAAATGATTATCTGCTGTCAATTTGAATCGGAACTCTTCAGTAGGATAAACAAGGGGATTGATTTCCCGGCGAATCGTTTCCTGTACACGACCTAAAACTGAAACAACTTCGGCAAATGTTACATCGCCCACAACCATAACGTCCGCATCGCTACTTGAGCTTTCGCCTCCTCGCACCAGGGAACCGAATAAAAAGGCTACATTGATACGATCTGCCAGCGGTGCTAAAGCTGCTCTCAGAACGTCACCAACACCGACCGTTTTGACCACCAGGCTTTTCAATTCGGCATAGACCGGACATTCCGGATTGGCTTGATAATAAACTTGCCGTCCACGTACTGTCCGCCGGATAATTCCTGCCTCGGAAAGATTCTTTAATTCCCGTTGCACAGCGCCCAGACCAGCTCCGGCTGTGCGGGAAATCTGGCGGAAATAGAAGAGTTCATCAACGTGGCTGTACAGCAAGGCTAAAACCGCCCGTCGAGTTTTTCCAAAAAGCGTGGTAGACAAACTGTCAATTTTAAATGGTGTACTCATATTAGGTGCAAATGTACCCTTATTGATTACAATCTGCAAGATATTTTCAGGTGAATTGGTAAATCGTTAAACGAGGAAGCATGCCCTCTCTGTACCCCGGTACGGTCCCCGAAGGATCGGGGCAGGCT
>DPVY01000160.1:0-3964 GCA_003527965.1 Fidelibacterota bacterium | reverse complement strand
CGGGGCAGGCTGAATTATTTTTATGGTTTTTAAATCTATACACTTCTGAATGTTTATCGATTTTATGCAATGAATTTTCTCTGTATCAAATGAATCCCATAAATATTTATTTAATCTCTTCATTCGTGGCATTCGTGGACGATTTCTCTTCGGTCTGAAATAGCTTTGCTGCCACTCCGCATGACAAGCCGTCTTCGTCTTTAATCTTCTCCCCGGGCACGGCTCCGCTTCGTCAGTCACATTACCAGACGAAGCAAAAATAAATATGTCGGCTATAAGTTATTAATACTTATAGTTTAGCTTGGTGATAAACCTCACAATTCCATAGTCCTGGAGCCAAGTATACGTAAAATAGTCATTGATTGTATGAGTTTTATCCCTTATGTCCATCGATTACTGCAAAATCCGATTGCATAAAATTTCAGTTCAATTTTAACAAATATCAGCTTAAAGTTTAAATGATTCGAGTGTTTTTAACAAGGAAAATTTTAAAGTAACCAGCCTTCATTCCGACGCCAGCGGTAAGTAAACAATTGTGCTAATTCATCCATTATTTTTTTTATGATATTCTCCATTATGTTTAAAAGCTATACCTTTATTTTATGCTTTACCGGAAAACTTAACTCAGTTATTATGAAGCGTTCAAAATATTCGATAATCAAATCCTGCTGAGCAAATTTTGTTTGCGAAATGAGACATATCCATTTTGCCCTGTGAATCCTTCTCATCCCGGAATCTTTGCATCGGGGACATTTGATTTCAGTCATAGCACCATCGCTTTTGTTCTCCATTCAATTGTCAAATCAGGCAGATAAACGCTCAAATACCCGTGCTCTCCAACAAGGACCGAGAGCCAGGGTATTTACCACATTATCTGCCCCTTTATGTGAAAAATACTCTGTATAATATATTTTAACAAATATATTCAATTATGCAAACATGTTTTATCTATTTTTATACAGATATGAGAGCGCCTGTCGTTGCAATTATTGGATTTGTCGTCGGAAAACGAATTACCCCGAGAAGGACTCCTCCGCAGAAGTTCCATTGGAAGAACCTGCAACCGTCGGCTTAAGAGGCTGCATTTACCTGATATTTATCCCGGATTTGGTGCTTTAAATTACGAAGTACCCTGAGAAGGACTCCTCCGCAGAAGTTCCATTGGAAGAACCTGCAACCGCCGGCTTAAGAGACCGCATTTACCTGATATTTATCCCGGATTTGGTGCTTTAAATTACGAAGTACCCCGAGAAGTTCCATTGGAAGAACCTGCAACCGTCGGCTTAAGAGGCTGCATTTACCTGATATTTATCCCGGATTTGGTGCTTTAAATTACGAATTACCCCGAGAAGTTCCATTGGAAGAACCTGCAACCGTCGGCTTAAGAGACCGCATTTACCTGATACTTATCCCGGATTTGGTGCTTTAAATTACGAAGTACCCCGAGAAGGACTCGAACCTTCAACCGTCGGCTTAAGAGGCCGCTGCTCTACCATTGAGCTATCGAGGCAAAAAAGCGGGTTAATTTAAAACAATTCAGTCGAAGTGTCAATATTAGAGGCAGCATGAAAATCCGTTATTGTAAATGTGAAATTTTCATGTAATTTTTGGCATGTGTATCAAACTCAAAAAGCATCTCACAGCATGTCGGTTTTAAGTTTCCCAGCCGAAAATTGCCGGCGAAATTGGCGACATATTCCCGGATTATTCCCGCTTGTTATACTATTGATCCTTTTTATCAATACGCTGCAGGGAACTTTTCTTGAGGCTGAATATGATATCAATCTAAAATTTTCAGAACCGGCGCACACCATTTACGGATACGAGACAGTTCATCTTTGGAACACATCGTCTTTTTTCATCGACACTATATATGTTCATTTAAGCCCTAACGGTTTTCGCAGTACGACAAGCCCTTATTATCAACGGAGCGAAGACCTTTTGGAAGAACCTGTCGGGATGTCAATCCAATCGATTTCTGCAAATGGCGCCGCCTGCCGCTTTTTCGATAATGAATGTTTATCCATGGGGATACTTTTACCAGCGGCGTTAGCGCCGGGAGATTCGGTTAATATTTCAATTGATTTCACAATTAGAATCCCGCGGGGCAATCATCCTCGTTGTCCGACATATAAAGGCAGTACCTACAAGTTGATTCGTTTCATTCCCACGATAGAGCGATTCACGGAAGAGGGCTGGAATCCGGCTTCATATAATACCATCGAACCCTCCAGCCGGTCTCACCGGCTCTATCGTCTGAAAATTCAACTGCCCGAAAAATTTAATGTGATCAGTTCACTTCCTCCCGAATCTGCACAAACAGTTGATTCCGGAGAAATTGTTCACTCTTTTGAACCATTGCATATTCAGGATTTGGCTATCGTATTTTCCGCATCCTGTCAATTATCATCAACCTTATTCCGTGAGACTCCTGTTTATTTATTGTTCCCATTATCAAAAAAGAACAATTATATAAATCCCGTAAATCAAATTATTGAATATCTGACGATGGATATTCTGGATTTGTATTCCGGGCTGTTTATACCTTATCCCCACAAACAATTATCTTTAACGACAGCTGGAATTCCGAACGGATTTACGACATCAAATCTGATTATTCTTGATAAAAAGATGTATCGGAATTTAGCTACTCTTGAATATGCCGCCATATTCAGTTTAGCCCGCGCTATTGCAAAGGAATATTTTAAATTTTACATTTTAGAAAATCCGGATCAATCAGAATGGCTTAATGATGGATTGGTCAATTTAGCGGCATCAATATACATATCCCGGAATTACCGGCAGACATTGGCACATTTTCATATCAAGGAGCGTCCCCGGCAAACATACTACGATCTGGCATTACGGTTATCGGCGCTGGCTTTGGAACAGGATCAAATCAGTCAGCCGCTATATACATCCTCAAAGAAAAATAACTCCTCCGTTCTATTGGAACAGATTCGTGATTTTAAAAGTCAAAAAATCCTGGAAATGCTTAATTATTATATCGGTGATTCACTGTTTCAAATCTGTATCCGGGAATTATTATATCGCTATCAATATAGCCCGGTATCCGCCGACAAATTCTTTCAGATTGCTGAGGAATTGTCAGGCAGTGATCTGGCATTATTTCAACAACTCTGGATCGAATCCGAAAATATTCCGGACATCCAGATTAAGAGAGTCAAAAGAGAATATATTGAAAAAGAGAATCGCTATATTGCCAGCGTAATCACACAAGGCGACGCCCTGAATGCTATTCCCGTTGAAATCATAGCAATAAACGCCAAATCGGACACCTTGCGCACCTTTACACATCTGAGGACTAACGGGATTGATACGGTCACTTTTTTCTCCCCATCTCCCATTTTGAAAATATCCCTTGATCCCAACCGCAATATCTGGGAATCTAACCGTTTTAACAATCACTACCCACATAAAATTCTGTTTAATTTTCTGTTTGCTATTCCCCAAATCGACGCCTATCAGATATTTTACTATCCAACATTCGATTTTAATAAATGGGATGTCACCCGAATCGGACTCAAACTGCGCGGTCGTTACTGGATTAACATGCGTCCCCTGTTTCCTGCTCAAAGTCTGGACGAGTGGGCTGTGGGACTTAATTACGGGTTAAAAAGCAAAACCGTGGGATACGACGTCAGTTACAGCACATCCCTGCTTTCCGTTTTCTTTCAACCCCGCATCAATTTCCGGTCCAGAGACTGTTTTGGTTTAAATCAAACCTCAATCAATTCAGAAATTTATATCGGAATAATTAAGTATCCACTCTTCTATAAAATTAACGGCTATAAAAAACTGAATTTTGGTGTCCGCTATGAAAACGTCCGAACCCTGAAATTCTTAAATTCCGACAGATGGGAACAGGGGAAATTATTAAATCCCTTTATCGATTTTGTCAACTTTCACAACTGGGGAAATTACCGGCACGTTGCTCATTTGA
>DPVY01000264.1 GCA_003527965.1 Fidelibacterota bacterium | reverse complement strand
TATAATCCCGGTCCGCAACCCAAATCCAGGATTGTAGTCTTTTTAGCCATTAAGATCTGGTGATGAAGAAATTGAACCTGTTTATCAATAGCCTTGATCCGCCGGCTGGCGATGTCATTATCCTGATTAAGGTGTTCTTTCAGGATGCGGCGGCTGAATTCCGGATCAGCCCAGGGTATTTCAAGCCCGTTAGTAATATCCTTTGTTTGTCTGTTAATAAGATCAGCGATTGTTTTCATCTGAGCCTTATAATGTAGATTCATTTATAATTGCTTTTGTGCGATCAGGATAGTCGGTAAAAATTCCATCAACATCCATGTCGATCATTCTCTTGATATCGTCCGGGTGGTTTGCAGTAAATACAAATACCTTTAGTCCTTTGCGATGGGCGATTTTAACAAACCATTTATTGATAAATTCGATACTGACATTGAATGAATAGGGCTTAAGTGTGCGCAATAGATGACCGAAATAAATCGGGAGTCCAAACATAATAATGCCGATTTTTATATCGCGGTTGAGTTTTCGAATAGTCTTTAATTCATATTGATCGAAGGAGGAAATCATAAAATCGTCATAAGACCAGCCGTGGTTTCGAACATAATGATCGATGAGACCGAGTACCGGTCCGGCGGTGTTTTTGCTTTTTATTTCAATATTGATACCAGTGCGGCGATTAACCAGGTCAAATACTTCCGGCAGAAGGGGGATTTTTTCATTATTGCCGGCATTCAGTGAGCGGAGATAACTCAGGGGCTTATCGTAGATAATCCCGGTTCCGTTGGTGCTGCGTTCGAGACGGTAATCGTGAATGACAAGCAGTGCATCCCGGACCCGGTGAACATCCAGCTCAATCCAATCCGCCCCCCGTGCAATGGCTTCCCGAAAGGATAATAAAGTGTTTTCGGGAGCGTAGCCAGCGGCGCCCTGATGTCCGAAACAGATGAGATTTTCCGGTTTCATGCCGAAACAGGCCCGGATTTGCTTATTCCTTTCATGCTTAGTCCGATGCGTCCGCGCTCGCTGTCGATTGAAATAATCTTTACATCGACGACGTCACCGACGGCTAAAACCTTATGCGGATCTTTGATAAAGCGGTCGCCCATCTGACTGATATGAACCAGACCATCCTGCTTGACGCCGATATCCACAAAAGCCCCGAAGTCTACGACGTTGCGAACCGTGCCTTTGAGGATCATACCTTCCTGCAAATCTTCGATTTTCAGCACATCGCTCTTAAAGATCGGTTTGGGTAATTCTTCGCGCGGATCCCGGCCGGGTTTTTCGAGATTTTCGAGAATATCGATCAATGTCGGCTCCCCGATCGTCAGTTCTGCCGACAACTGCCGGAGCTGTTCATGATTTGGCTTTAGTCTGTTTGCCAGCGCTTTGCCGCCCTGGTGGATGTCACTGACATTGAATTTTTCCAGTAATGATTGGGTGGCGTCATAGGATTCCGGATGAATTGAGGTGTTATCGAGTGGATTCTTGCCATTGGGAATTCGCAGAAAACCAGCCGATTGTTCAAAGGCATTAATGCCGATTCCGGGAACCTGTTTTAACTCCTCACGTTCCTTAAAAGCGCCGTGGCTTTCCCGGTGTTTGACAATATTTTCAGCTGTCCGGCTGGTCAGTCCGGAAATATAGGTCAGCAGGGATTTGGAGGCAGTGTTGAGATTAACGCCTACCTGATTTACGCAAACTTCAACGACATTGCGCAAAGATTCATGCAGCGTCTTCTGGTTAATGTCATGCTGATATTGTCCCACGCCGATACTCTTTGGGTCGATTTTGACAAGTTCCGCCAGCGGATCCAATAAGCGCCGGGCAATGGAAATATTACCGCGCAGGCTGGCTTCCAAATCGGGAAATTCATCCTTGGCAACCTTTGACGCGGAGTAGACGGAAGCGCCGGCTTCGCTGACGATGATGTAGTTGACCTGACGTGCATTGTCAATTTCAGTGATAGTCTCAGCCACCAGGAATTCTGTTTCCCGGCTGGCGGTGCCGTTTCCGATGGCGATAATGTCGACGGAATATTTATTGATCAGAGACAATAATTTTGTTTTCGCCTCGTTATATTTGTTCTGGGGCGGATGTGGGTAGATAGTGCCGCCTTCGAGGTATTTCCCTGTCTTATCGATGACCGCCACTTTACTGCCGGTGCGGAATCCGGGATCAATTCCCATAATCACTTTCCCGGATACGGGTGGCTGCAGGAGCAGGTTTTTAAGATTGGTGGCAAAAACCCTGATGGCTTGCTCTTCACCTGTTTCAGAAAGGGTATTACGGATTTCCCGCTCAATAGCGGGACCGATCAGCCGTTTATAGGCGTCTTCGATGGTATTGTATAAATATTCGCTGAAGATTGATGCCTTATTCGTTACATATACGTTGCTGATAATCGCTGTTATCTGTTCGGTGTCAAGATCGAGAGATACCTTTAAAACATTTTCCTTTTCGCCCCGGTTAATTGCCAGAATCCGGTGAGCCGGGATTTTAGCGACCGGTTCGGAATAATCGTAGTACATTTCATACACGCTTTGAGCGGTTTTATCCCGGGCGACAGTGACAATCAGTCCGGAAGAGTAGGTGAATTCACGGATATTTTTTCGAATATCGGCATTTTCCGAGATTATTTCAGCGACGATATCGCAAGCGCCGGAAAGAGCTTCTGCAACCGTATTGATCTCTTTTTCAGGATTGATGAATTTGCGGGCGTAATCTTCAGGCGTTCCCGTGACGGTTTGCTGGAGAAGGATCAAATCAGCCAGGGGCTGGAGACCTTTCTCTTTCGCCATGGTTCCGCGGGTGCGTCGCTTCGGTTTGTAGGGTAGATATAAATCTTCCAAATCCTGAAGTTTTGTTGTAGTATCGATTTTTGATTTTAATTCCGGAGTCAGTTTTCCCTGTTCTGCAATGCTTTTCAGAATCGTCTCTTTACGTTTTTCAAGGGAACGCAGGTAAGTAGTGCGCTGCTGAATGTCCCTGATATGGTCTTCGTTGAGCATACCGGTGCGTTCCTTGCGATAGCGGGCGATAAAGGGGACGGTATTGTCGTCATCTAATAATTCAATGGTATGTACAACCTGATTAAGCCGCAGATTCAACTCCTGGGCTACCATTTCATATATTTGATTTTCGGTCATAGATTTATCCAATATTTAGGGCTCATTGTTCGGAAGGCGGTTCAATAATGCCATTTTGTCTGAAATAATTTCGGAGTGATCAATTCATGCTGGGCGCCGGTGAATCCTGATTTTGCTGGTGAAATTCCAGTAGCATTTCCCGAAAAATCACGAAGGTAATGAGTTCATCCATATTAAAAACGATATGAATATCCAGCATATATTCGGGAATATCGAAATCAAGTTTATCGCCGACATTCAGTTTGCCGTATAAGTCAAATTGTTCCAGGAAATTTATCTTTTTTATGGATTCCGCCGGAAAGTAATGAACGGCGAATTTGCGGTCGGGATCGTGATAAAGAAGGGGCGCCGGGATCAGCGCCTCATATCCACAATCTTCACACTTGAAGCGATTTATTTCACCGTCGAACAGTTTGTTGCGACCTTCGGGATTTAAGGAGACATTTATCGAACTCCAGATCTCTGCATTCTGTTCATTAGCACATTTGGGACAATTTATGGTTTGGTTTTCATGTATTGACAAAAGGATACCTCCAATCGGGTTAATTATAAATCGATAACATTGTTATAAATCATCCTGAATTTAATAGAAATAGAGGAAAAATCCCAAAGTACAAATTCCAGGCTGTGCCTCCTTACAGGGTAGGCAAATAAACTAAGAATCTCAGCAATGTTCAAATTCTCAAATCTAAAACTCGATGTCTTTCTGTTCGGAATTTGATTATTAAGTGAACTTATTGTTGGACGTTGTGATTTTATTCAGTTATTTCTTCAAACATTTTATACTGGCATTCCGCCATGCCGAGAGCGGTATAGGTGCGCTGGGCGTTGATGTTTTCCTTCTCCACATACAGCCGAAATCCACAGATATTCTTCTCTTTAAGCGCCAATTTTTTGACAAAAGAGTACATCGTCCGATAGATGCCTTTTCGGCGGTAATCCGGGTGAATGTAGACACTTTGAATCCACCAGAACAATCCGTTGCGCCAGTCGCTCCATTCGTAGGTGACC
>DPVY01000200.1 GCA_003527965.1 Fidelibacterota bacterium | reverse complement strand
CAGGATTGCAAATGACGGCGAACATGTTCAACCCGGTCAGGTCTATTTTGCCCCGGACAATTTTCACATGGGTATTAAATCTAACGGGAAGCTATTTCTCTGCGATAGCAATCCGGAAAATTGCGTCCGTCCTTCGGTTTCTTATCTGTTCCGGTCGGTCGCGCAGAACTATGGCGCCGGGGCAATAGGAATATTATTAACAGGTATGGGTAAAGACGGCGCCCATGAATTAAAAATGATGCGTGACGCAAAAGCGCTCACAATAGCACAAGACGAACAATCTTCTGTGGTTTTCGGCATGTCTGGAGAAGCCGTCAAACTGGGCGCCGCCGCCTATGTTCTTAAGCCTGAAGATATTGCCCATATTATCCAAAGTATTGTCAAAACTCACAATATTGATTGAAAAAGGAGATATCTATGGAAGAAAAAGTAAAAATATTGATAGCGGAAGACAGCCCTACTCAGGCGCTGAAATTGCAGGAATTTCTGGAGAAAAACGATTTCGATGTAATTGTGGCAAAGAACGGCAAAAAGGCGGTTGATCTGATTCAAAAGGAAAAACCGCTAATATTGATAAGTGATGTTATTATGCCGGAAATGAGCGGCTATGAGTTGTGTGCCTGGGTCAGAAATACGGAAGAATTTAAGGATATGCCCATTATTCTCCTGACGTCACTATCAGACCCGGAAAATATTATTAAAGGTCTGGAAGCCGGCGCCGATAACTTTGTCACAAAACCCTATAGTGAAAAATTTCTGCTGGCACGGATCCATTATATCATTTCCAATCTGAAATTCAGAGGTATTTCGGAAACAGAAATGGGAATCGAAATCTATTTCTCTGGCAAAAAACATCATATTACCTCCAGCCGGATGCAGATTCTTGATCTGCTGTTTTCCGCCTTTGAAAACGCCGTCGAGAAAAACAAGGAACTTCAACAAACAAACAAAGAATTACAGGAAGCTCTGGATACCGTTAAAACCCTCAAGGGGCTTGTTCCGATCTGCGCCAATTGTAAAAAGATCCGCAATGATGATGGATACTGGGAACAGGTTGAAAGCTATGTAATGAATCATACGGATGCAGAATTCAGCCACGGCATCTGCCCCGATTGTATGAAAAAGCTCTATCCTGAGTATTACGATAAAATTTATGGTGAAGGTAAAGATAAAGCCAAAAAGGAATAAATGAAGGTAAAGGTTAAGTAGGGAATAGGGTGAATCCCACCCCAAATTCCGACTTATCGCTTTGGTGTCAACGCAGGAGCGTAGACACCAGTTACATGCGATAGATTCAGGGTGACATGCGATGAACTAATTCAACTAATTCAACTAATTTAACCAATTCAACTAACCCGTTCTGCGTAACGATAGGTTGGGGCAGAGGCAGGGGTGGTTAACCTTTGAAAGTAAAGATGATTAGGCGAAGAATCCGTTAATGTTTGAGACGAAATGAAGAAAACACAGCCGATAAAATCTGCAGGAAAAAAATGACAAAATTACTTCTGTTATTGAGCAATCCGGAAAATCAAAAATATTTCGAAAAATATTTAGCAGAGAATAAAGATAATTTCGAATGGACTGTTATCAATTCTGCGGCAGAATTAAGAAACATTCCGGCATCCCTGCGGTTTGATGTTATAATTTCCGATCTGCCGGCGGAGGATTATACCGCATCCGATTTTCCAGGCTTTGCCGGAGAGAAACCGGTAATTGCTTTGATTAATACCGGTGAAGAGGATAAAATTGCCGAACTAATTCAAGCCGGAGCTTTCGATTTTCTGGTTACCGACGCAAAAGGTCTTTTTTGGGAAAAATTTCCGGTAATCATTGAGAAAGTAAAAAATCATAAAAAAATAATAGATTATTATAAGAAAGAGATCAGGACACTGCGGGAGAATGAAAGAAAATATCGCACGATTTTTGAGAAATCACGGGAAGCGGTTTATATCACTACCCTTGAGGGGAAATTTTTAGAATTCAATGAATCGATGTTGGAATTATTTGGCTATGACAGATATGAAATAAAAAATCTAAATGCCGTAGATTTATATGCAAACGCCGCAGATCGCGAAGTTTTCCGGAAGAAAATTGAAAATGAAGGATCCCTCAGCGATCATGAAGTGAATTTAAGAAAAAAAGACGGGACAGAATTCGCATGCCTGTTGATGACCACTTTGTTGTATTCCGATGAAGGCAAAATTATCGGATACCTCGGCAGTATCAAGGACATCACTCAATGGAAACAGGCAGAAAAGAAAATGGCTGAATTATATGAACAGTTAAAAGATGCTAATATTTCCTTATCTTTTGGCTATGCTGCCGAAAAAGGGCACAAAGATGCCCTGAAAACGGTTCTTTATGAAGAACAGACCGGCATCCTGATTGACAATACCGGCAAAATAATCGGCATTACCGAAAAAGCCCGGGAAACAACCGGCAAATCCCGGCTTGAATTGCTGCACTCGAACTTTGCTGATCTGCTTATTAGCGGCAGCCGGAGCCAGTTTGAAAATGATTTAAGATCTGCGATGATAGAGGGCGCCTATCAAACTACCTTGACTCTCGATGCGCCTGATAAGGGTGAAAGTGTTTTTGACGCCAGCATCATGCGTATAAATATGGAAACGCAAAAAAACATTCTAATTCTTTTGAGAAATAAAGAAACAGAGCAATAAAGGCAAAGAAACAAATTTAGTCAGCCTGTTGCCTGACGCCATAACGCCGACTTTCCCGACGGGGACTTTCCGCAGGAACTCCTTCGGAGCCTTTCAGAGTAGTCGGAGTGTTGGAGTGTATCGTAGTTGTCTTGTTTTCCATGCACCGTTTCAACTAATTCAATCACCCTTCGATGAACTCCCTGACTACACTTCGTTACGGGGCAGGCAGGGTGACATGCGATGAACTAATTCAACTAATTCAACTAATTCAACTAACCCGTCCTGCGTAATGATATGTTGGGGAATAATTGGAATGAATTTGGATAAGGTCAAGGTTAAGGTTAAGCCGGGAATATCTTTTGTTCGGGTAATGCAAAATATTTCCTATATTTAGCCTGGTTTGAGAAAATAATGAATTGAAGAGTAAAAAATATCCTGAATTGATCCTGAAACGACTTGCCGAATCTTATCCCTCGGCAAAATGCAGTTTGCATCATAGACATCCCCACGAGTTGCTGATCGCGACCATTCTTTCCGCCCAGTGTACCGACAAGCGGGTTAATCAAGTGACGCCGGGTCTGTTTAAAAAGTACCCGACAGCAAAAGCCTTTGCCGATGCTGATATTGAAGAGCTGAAAAACGACATCCGCTCCACCGGTTTCTATAATCACAAAGCCCGAGCTATCCAGGTCTCAATGAAGACTATTATCGAAAATTTCAATGGTAAAGTTCCGGATAAAATGGAAGACTTGCTCCAACTGGAAGGAGTCGGGCGTAAAACTGCCAATGTCGTTCTCGGTGACGCATTTGGAATTCCAGGAGTGGTTGTCGACACTCATGTAAAACGGGTTTCCAGACTATTGGGATTATCAAAAAACAGCGATCCTGAAAAAATCGAAAAGGACCTGATGAAACTTTTCCCAGCGGAGCAGTGGACATTGTTAGGGCATTTGATGATCGCGCACGGGCGCGCTGTTTGTGTTGCCCGCAAGTCCAAATGTAATGAATGTTTTTTAAATGATCTCTGCCCGTCGGCGGAACAAACTCAAAGGTAGGCTATATGAAGACTGAAGAATTAATTCATCAACTATTGATAAATATTGGAGAAGATCCCGGGCGGGATTCACTAAAAAAAACACCACAGCGAGTAGCTGAATTTTGGGACGATGTCACCCAGGGTTATAAAGTAGATATTGATGCGCTGATGCTGGAATCGGTCTGCGATGATGACTTCAGTCAGATGATTCTGGTAAAAGACATCGACTATTATAGCCTTTGCGAACATCACCTGGTGCCCTTTTTCGGAAAGGCTCATGTTGCCTATATCCCCGACGGCAAAATGATCGGTCTGAGCAAGATTCCCCGCATAGTTGACGCCTTCGCCCGCCGCCTCCAGATTCAGGAGCGCCTGACCAACCAGATTGCCGAGGCGATTCAGAGCGTCCTGCAACCTAAAGGTGTGGCGGTTGTCATCGAGGCGACGCATCTCTGCATGCAGATGCGGGGTGTGGAAAAGCACAACTCCGTGGTTACCACCAGCGCCATGTTCGGCATCTTCAGAGAACAGGAGAGTACCCGCATGGAATTTCTGAACTTAATTAAAATCTCACGAATATAAAAAGGGAATCAATATGCCACTTATCGGTTGTCATGTGTCAATTGGCGGTGGAGTTCAAAATGCTCCGGAACGTGGCAAAACGTTAGGATGCGACGCTATCCAAATCTTCACCGCCAACCAGATGCAGTGGAAGGGCGCGCCCATTTCTGCCGAAAGCCGGGATAAATATATTAGTGAAATTGGCGAAAATGACATTAAAATGGTTGTTTCCCACGACTCTTATCTGATTAATCTCGGCAGTCCCGAATCCGTCAAACTGGCGATGTCCCGCAAATCTTTTATCGAAGAGATTGAGCGGTCAACTTTTTTAAAAATACCCTATATCGTCTTTCATCCCGGTTCCCACATGGGTAAAGGCGATGATGCAGCGCTTCAAACTATCGCTGAAAGCCTGGATTATTGCATGGAAAAAGTCCCCGGTTCCGATGTCAGCCTTCTGCTGGAAATCACCGCCGGGCAGGGGACGAATGTGGGCTACAAATTCGAACAATTGAAAAACATCATCGATCATAGCAGCTATCCCGACCGGCTGGGTGTCTGCTTCGATACCTGTCACGCTTTTGCGGCGGGTTACAATATTGCAAACGAAGCCGGTTACAGTGATACATTTCAGAAATTTGATGATATTATCGGGCTTGATCGCCTGAAGGTTTTTCATCTGAACGATTCCAAAAAACCGGTGGGCTCGCGGGTGGACCGGCATCATCGACTTGGCGAGGGATTCATGGGTTGGGAGGTGTTTTACCGGTTGGTTAATGACGAACACTTTGCCAATCTGCCCATGATTCTGGAAACACCCGGCGATGAAGAACATTATGGTGGGGAAATCCAACTGCTAAAAAATGCTTGTAAATAGATGTTAAATGTTAAATTATAAATGTGGAATGATAAATGCGGAAATTGACTGTTATTGATCTCGGCAACTGCCCTTATGGCAAAGCCTGGGATATCCAGAAAGAGCTGCACGCCAAACGGGTGCGCGGCGAAATTCCCGACACGCTCATTTTAGTCGAACATCCGCATGTGTATACCCTGGGTAAAAACGCTAACGCTCAGCATCTCATTGCCAGTCAGGATTACCTGAAATCAAAAGGCATTGAAATATACAATGTTGATCGGGGTGGCGATATTACCTATCACGGTCCCGGACAGTTAGTCGGCTACCCGATTTTTAATCTGAAAGAACATAAAGAAAGCATTTCCTGGTATGTTCACACAGTAGAGCAGGTTCTGATTGATTTGTTGGCAGAGTATAATATCGTCGCCGGACGGATTGAAAAACTCACCGGCGTCTGGGTGGGTAATCAAAAGATCGCTGCTATCGGAATGCGGGTGTCCAGGTGGGTCACGATGCATGGCTTCGCGCTGAATGTCAGCACCGATCTATCTCTCTATGATGGGATAATTCCCTGCGGAATCGTGAGTAAGGGTATCACCCGAATTGCCGATTTAGCGCCGGATATTCAAATGGACCAGGTCAAACGTGATGTCATTATTAAGTTCAGAACATTATTTGATCTGTCATTAGTAGACGGAAATCAATTTAGTGATTAATTGTGAAAATCGCTTTCTACTGAAATATTAATTCGTGAAATTAGTGTGCCATAGGCATTCCGCCTTAGCGGGATAATTCGTGGATAAAAAATGAACATTCGTAAGCCCGGCTGGCTCAAAGTAAAATACACCGTCAACGAAGACTTCAAGGCGCTGCGTGAAATTGTGAAGCAATACGACCTTCACACCGTCTGCGAAGAAGCTCGCTGCCCCAACCAGGGCGAATGCTGGCGACGGCGGGCTGCCACACTGATGATTCTTGGCGATACCTGTACCCGCAACTGCCGTTTCTGTGCCGTGGGTAACGGTAAGCTGTTGCCGCCCGACCCCAACGAGCCGAAGAATGTCGGCAAGGCTGTTAAACTGATGGGGCTGAAATACGCCGTGATCACTTCCGTAACCCGAGACGATCTGCCCGACGGCGGCGCTACGCACTGGGCGGAAACCATTCATGAAATCCGTCGCCAGAACCCGGATTGCAAAATCGAGGTGCTGATTCCCGATTTTAAGGGTAATATCGAAGCGCTCGAAACTGTTCTTGGCGCAAAACCGGATATCTTCGGTCATAACCTTGAAACGGTAAAACATCTTTATTCACAAGCCCGACCACAGGCGGATTATGATCAATCCCTGACTGTTCTGAAAAACGCCAAACAGCGTGGTGCTGTAACCAAGACCGGAATTATGGTCGGATTGGGAGAAACAAAAGAGCAGGTTCTCGAATTGATGCAAGACGCCCGAGCGGTGGATTGTGATATTTTTACCGCCGGACAATATCTGCAACCCACC
>DPVY01000275.1 GCA_003527965.1 Fidelibacterota bacterium | reverse complement strand
AACCTATTTCAGGACAATACAATGCTCCCAATTTCTAATTTCGAATTTCCAATACATTAATCTTCTGTGTAGGACAAACGCCTATACGCTACCTTCCGAAAATCCTACAATATTTTTAGCGTCTGTCCGATTTACAGCACCCTTTCGGATTACTAAAATGAAAGCACATATGGTAAATCAAACCAGATATAAACAAAAGATGCCGGCATGAAAATCCTGATTGTCGACGATTCCGATATTTTAAGGAACCACCTGATCACGGTCCTTTCCGATATAGAGAATATTGAAATTGTCGGGGAGAGCCTTGATACGGATTTAGCGATTAAGGACATAAAAAAGAAAAAGCCTGACCTGGTGATACTGGATATCTGCATTCCGGGTGAAGGTGGAATTCACGTTTTAAAAATTGCCAAAAAGAAATATCCTGATTTAAAAGTGATTATTTTTACCGACTATCCATATCCGCAATACCGGACGAAATGTATGGAGATCGGCGCCAATTATTTTTTCGACAAATCCACCGAGACTGAAAAATTGATCGAGACTATAAAAACCCTGGCAAAACAGGCAGACTAACAATGATTAATAATTTAATATGGATAAAAGAGCTTTTGGGAGACAAATAATGATCGTAAAAGCGCAAGATTTCTTATCATTTCTGATAAAGTGTCAAAAGGAATCACTGGGCGGTTTCAGGCAGGTGATTGTTCCGCGGAAATCTCGGAATCCTGAGGATAATCAGCAACTGTTTGAGGAAATTAACGACAGTACCGAACCGGTACTTGAATCCTACCGAACAATTGATCCGTTGAGAGCACTGTTCTACTTTTCCAGAGAGACACTGCTGCCGGCGGATAAAGGAAAGAAGCGGTTGATTGTCGGAGCCAAGGGTTGCGATATGGCGGCCTTCCAGATTCTGGACAAAGCCCTGATAAACGAAGATTTTGTTGATCCGGTTTATCAGGCATGGCGGGAGCAGACGACAATAATTAGTACAGACTGTGCCGAAATCTGCGACAGCTGCCACTGCACACTTGTCGGCGGGAAGCCTTATACCGATCAGAATTACGATCTGAATCTATCCGGTGTCGGTCAGCATTATCTGATTACCATAGGTTCGCAAAAGGGCGAAGAGTTATTGAAAATAATGAAAGAGGTTGTTGATCTTTCCCTGCCACAGGGGGATGAAATTGATAAGATAAAAAAGAATCGTGATGCAGTCGTAGTGAAACTGAACGAACAGAATTCCAGGTTCAGTCGTTCCGAAGATTATTCGGCTCTGCGGAAATCCGATATTGAGGGCTGGATTGATGATTCGAAAAGTTGCATCGGTTGTGGCGGATGCACCAATATTTGTCCGACTTGCTACTGCATAATTATCAATGATGATAGTACCGGGGAAGAATTTATTAAAGTTCGGAGCGCTGATTCCTGCCAATTGCATGGCTATGCCCGGGTTGCCGGCGGTGATACGCCCCGTCCGAAGATGTACCAGCGTTTTAGGAATCGTTATTTATGTAAATTTGATTATATGAAAAGCAATTTTGATATGATCGGCTGCACCGGCTGCGGTCGGTGTATCGATGTTTGTGCAGGGGAAATTGAATTCAGAGAAGTCGTGCAAAAAAATATGCAATTACCTAAAGTGCAGGAGTAATCGATGGCACAGACTAACCCGTATAAAACCTTTGCGGCAGAAATTTATGAAATAATCGATGAGTCACCGACGATCAGAACGATTCGGGTTAAACCGGAGAAGCCAATTCCTTTTAGAACCGGTCAATTTATCGAGTTGACAATTCCAAACATCGGCGAGGGACCATTTACACCCTCTTCCTCGCATCACATTAGTGACAAAATGGATGTAACAATAATGAAAGCCGGGTTTGTCACTGAATATGTTCACAAAGCCAAGGTTGGTGATCGGATTGGTATTCGCGGTCCTTACGGCACATGCTATCCAATCGATGAATGGAAGGGTAAAGATGTCTTGATTATGGGTGGTGGTGTTGGCATGGCTCCGACCAGGTCGCTGTTTTTATCATTGCTCCAGGATATTGATAATTATAACAGTATAACATTTCTGGTCGGCGCCCGAACGCCCAACGATATGATTTACAAGCAACATATACAAGGATGGAGGGATATAGATAAGGTGAACATCCTCAGGTCGGTTGACCGTGTTCCGGAGGGGGAGGAGTGGAACGAGGAAGTTTGCCTTATCACCAAACTACTCAGTAAAATCAATATAAAACCAGAGGGCAATCCGGTAGTGGTTTGCGGGCCGCCGATCATGATGAAATTTGGAACGATGGACCTGCTCAAGTATGGCTATGCCGACAAAGACATCTACCTGTCTATGGAAAAGAAGATGTATTGCGGGATCGGTCATTGCCGCCATTGTGTTATCGGTCAGTATTATGCCTGTAAAGATGGTCCCGTATTTACTTACGATAAAGTTAAAAACGAGGAGAATATCTGGGAATGAAACGCCTGTTTATTGATATTCCAGCCTTGCTCGATTCAGGTTCTGCTATAGAAGATATTCGTTGTGAATATTTCTATCATCGCAGGAACCGGGGGCAATTTTCATTGTTAGAAGTAGCGGAATTTGCGATCTATTGCCGTCAGTGTAAAGATTCGTTTTGTGTGGCAGCCTGTCCGAAAGAGGCTCTGGAACGACAGGAAGACGGGATGATTAAACGTTTTAATATGCGGTGTGTCGGTTGTAAAAGCTGTATCTTGGCATGCCCGTTTGGAACCATATTCCCGGAAGCCATTAATTATATTACCGCAAAATGCGACTACTGTCTGAATCAATTGTCGGTAAATCCAAATTATGAACCTGCCTGTACCAGGACCGCGCCTGCCGGAACGATCACCATGAAGGAAATCGATACCGAAGACCCGGAAAATCAGATTTACTTTTTTGGTGATCACGTGGCAATAAAAAGCCACCACTGGCGCCGGAAGGAGGGTAAGGTATGACAGCACGGATTTTATTTCAGTTGTTGGTATTTCCCGGATTGTTATTTACCGTTGTACTCGGATTATTGGTGGGATGGATAGACCGTAAACTCAGCGCCAGGGTTCAATTTCGGGTAGGACCGCCCCTGCTTCAGAATTTTAATGACTTTTTTAAATTGCTGGGTAAAGAGACAATTATTGTCAAAGAGGCAATCAAATCGGTATTTGTAATTGCGCCTCTGGCTGCTTTTGCAGTTTTGACAATTCTCGCTACGATCATTGGAACGGCTCTTTTTTATCAGGAAGGTTACGGCGGTGATCTGTTTGTTGTAATGTATTTGATAATGACTTTAACCGTTATGGTCTTTTTAGGCAGTTCTTCAACAGGTAATGTCTATTCCAGTATTGGCGCGGGTCGGGAAATTAAGTTGTTGCTGGCAGACGAACTGGCTTTTATTTTGGTTTTATTTATACCGATCATAAAATCAGGATACCAATTCCGGCTTGATCAAATTCTTGCGGTCCAGCAATCTTCAGGTCCATTCATTGGCTCGGCGTCGGGAATTATTGCATTTATTATTGGAATACTATGCATTCAGGCTAAAATGACGCTGGCGCCTTTCCATATCCCGGAAGCCGAAACTGAAATCGTTGATGGAACATTTATGGAATATTCCGGTCCGTTACTGGGATTTTGGAAACTGAATCATTACATGATGTTTGTTATCTTTCCGTTTCTATTAATAGTGCTATTCCTTGGCGGATTTAACCTTCAGGGATGGGGTCTACTTTGGGCTATACTAAAATATCTTTTGATTGTCGTAGTTATGGTGATTATAAAGAATACGAACCCGAGAATTCGGATTGATACAGCCCTGAGTTTTTTCTGGAAGTACGCGTCGCCATTAGCCTTTATTGGTGTTATTTTAGCCGTATTAGGAGTTTAGTATTAGGTTATTAATGTTTATCTTTGTGTTGTTA
>DPVY01000219.1 GCA_003527965.1 Fidelibacterota bacterium | reverse complement strand
CGGCAAATATCAAAAGCCCCTGAAAAACATCCGTCCAGATTACGCCGTATAATCCCGAAGCAACCGTGTAGATCATCGCAATTCCGATTAATACCGTTGCAGCCCAGAATTCGGACGGCAGCCCCCAAAATCCGGGAATACCCAAAAACTTATCCAAAAATTTCCCGCCACCAATAGCAAAATAGGTGATCATCGCAATCGTCACGATGATTGAGGTTACAGCCGTGATAAAACGGGCGGTCTTGCCTTCATTGTCATCGCCAAACCGGAACTGCATCCACTCCGCCAGCGTCATCACCTGCGCCCGGCGATTCCATTTGCCCATGAAAATCATCAAAAACGCCATAATTAGCGTAACGCCGCCGCGGATTTCGATATAAAAACCCTTTGCTCCAATAGCATAAACAAGGGCAACAATAATCATCGTCCCGCTAATGTCCAGATTTGAAGACATGCCGGATGCACCGAGCGCCCACCAGGGCAACGAACGATTACCGAGAAAATAGGAATCGATACCCTGAGAAGCCTTGCGCTGGAAATACAATCCGACAAATACCAGCGCAAGGATGTAAATACTGACAATCGTAAAATCAATGAATTGCATCCGGAATCTCCCATAAGTAATTATTATTCATAAGCTGATAACAAAAAAGCATAAAGGAGCGGAGCCAGCTCCGCTCCTTTATCATCACATTGAATCCCTATTTCAGTAAAACCATTTTCTTTGTATCTCTAAACTGTGTGCCAACTCTGAGTTCATAGAAGTAAACACCGGAAGCAACAGCACTGCCGTTCATATCTCGACCGTTCCAGATATAGGTATAGTTTCCTACTTGCAGGTTGTCGTAGGTAACTTTCGAAACTGTCTGTCCCAGCATATTATAAATAGTCAGATAGACCATATCGGAACTGGGAATAGAGAACTTGATCTGCGTTGTCGGATTGAACGGATTAGGATAGTTTTGTTCTAATTTAATCCTATTTGGCAAAGCAACATAATCCTTTTCAATCGATGTATATATCAGTCCATTTGCAAATGGTTCCGGCTCCACTTCAAGAGCTAAGCCTTCAGTGCTAAATCTTACAGTCGAAAGAATTTGCTCTTTTACTATTTGTCCGGCATTATCAGGTTTTAGCCATTGAGTTCTATATCTTCCATATCCCATACCGGCACCTTCTTCCTGAACATCAGAGCCGTCCGGTTTTACATACCTTGCAGTATACATAATTGCATGCGGAGCAGGCCCTGTTATATAAAAAGAACATTCCCAAATATTATTTTCTCCGGTATAATGATACTCATATTTAGATGAATCTGCAGTATACAACTGACCGCCTTCACAGCCTTGAAGCTCAGCGCCCCAGGAATCTTGCCAGATAAAGAACAACCTGTCATTAGCAGGATCAAAAGCATCCGCTTCATAAGTAAGCGCATCGGTCATATCAATAAATAAATGTACAAGCACAGAATCATTTTCCGGAATAACTCCTTCGGCAACATAATCCTGATATGTTTGTATGTTTAATGTCGTATCCGCATTGAGACCATGCCATGTAAAGCAACGGTCTCCACCACCACTACCGGCAGGTAATTCATATTCGAAAAAATCCTGTCCCGATCGGGTATGCCCGTCATGTAGATTAAGGAAGAATTTATACTTGAAATTATCGCCTTTCCATCCTTCGAAAGGTACCGTCAACACATATATTTCGGTTCCGGGAAATCTGATCATATCGATTTTGGTTCTATCCTCATCGGAACCCCAGCCGTTGATACCACCTCTTAATTCAAGAGAATCTCCTTGCTCCCGGCTATAGAATCCAAGACTTTCCAATACCGTCATATCTACACGGAAAGTTACATTGCCTGCGCCATATGTCATTTCCTCCACATTATTAAACCAGACGGTTCCCATTTCAATTGTCTCTTCACTTATTTCCACAACGTATTCACGATCCTGAGGAAGATTTTCAGTAATATCAACTCCAACAGTATCAACATAAACAAACTTATACCTCATCAGTCCTGCCGGAACTTTAATTACAGCATCATATATGGAATCCGAATCAGCATCAGATAATTCAGTGCCGCTCCAGCCATCAAAAGTGCCTTTAACTTTAACAACATCATTGATACTGGGATTAAAACCACCGGCTAATATCTGGGCTTTCATATTTACTGAAAAGTGTACCGAAGATCCAACAAAATAAGGATCAAAATCATTCCACCAAACGGAATACTCTTGTTTGCCAGGAAGAACAGTATATGTTCGGTTTGGACCGCCACCGGGAAATTCCGACGTATCCCAATTTCCATTAATACGGAATTTAAATTCTATAACATCTCCGGGTGCCATAAGACTGTCAAGTGTGATTTCCCATACAGAATCTGCATCAGCATCCGCGAGATGATGATTTTCACCATTCCAGCCGTTAAAGCTACCGGCAATATCAACGTAATCACTTGCAGGATCAAAGCTCCCTGTTTTGATTTGATAAGCCATATTTACTTTAAAGGTAACGGCAAAATTATAATCAAAATCATTCCAATAAACAGAATATTCCTGGACACTTTCTTTTACAGTATAGGTCCTGTTTGAACCGCCAGGAAATTCCGCCGTGTCCCAGCTTCCATTCATGCGAAATTTGAATTCAAGCCTGCTGCCTACCGAAAATGTATCAACAGTTATTTCCCAAATTGCATTATTATAAGCATTGGGAGTAAGGTGAGAATTTGTCCCGTCCCAGCCATTAAAGGACCCGGCAACATCAACATAATCGGTTGCCGGATTAAAATTCCCCTGGTCAATCTGATCCTGCATATCAACCTTGAAAATAACCACAGGTGTAGGACTAAAATCATTATACCAGCAGTCATATCCCTGATCTCCAGCTACAACCGTATAGGTACGATTTAAACCGCCGGGAAATTCTGACGTTTCCCAGTCGCCATTAAGACGGAATTTGAACTCAATATCGCCTTGCGGAATATCAATGGTGATTTCCCATACAGAATCCGCATCTGCATCAGTAAGATGATGATTAGTACCATCCCATCCATTGAAAGAACCTGCAATGTCAACATATCCGGCAGCCGGATCCAGATTGCCCTGTGAAATTTCATACGACATGTTGACCTTAAAGGTTACATTTTCGGCAAATCCAAATGAAACCATCATCAGGATTGCAAAGATAGCCATAACAATTTTACGCATAGCTCTTCTCCTTCTTTTTGGGTTAAACATTCACTTGTTAAATTTTCACTCTTTTCTTTAAAAAACTAAAACATTATAGATATTGAGAAATGTTCATTTTTATTAAAATATTCATGTGTTTGATATGCATAGTCAACACATAGTATCATATTTCCAAGAATAGAATACCGAATTCCGCCTCCAATTGAAATATTTGGAGTAATTGAATCCACAAATAAATTAGCGACACCAGAGCGCAGATAAAGCATTTTATTTAGCAAAGCTATTTCAAGTCCTGTATTTATCCGTGAATAATTATCGCTGGGATAGAGTCCGTCTATTTCAAAGGTAACTTGATTCCTTTCCGAATTAATTATATCCCATGCCACTCCTATGGTCATATTTAACGGTATTTCGAACTTATCAGTTGTATAATATGCATTGATCATATCATTGTTACCACTATTCATGGGATCCGGATCGACTGTTGCCAAGAGGTCTTCTCCCGTCATTTGCATCTTTGTCCCGAAGTTGTTAATTGAAAAACCAAGACGAATTCCCTTCCATGGCGTTGAATAGCAACCTCCAATGTCAAGAGCTATTCCCGTAGCAGATGAATGATAAATATTTTCAACGATATATTTAATATTGGCTCCCATGGAAAAATCAACGGTCAATTTTCTTGCAAAAGCTAACCCAATTGCATAACTGCCAACTGTAAAATGCTCCCCTGTACCTTCCTGGTATCTTTCTGTAGTCACTTCCATCGGTTCAGTCTGAAAAAATGTTGCGTTTACTCCAAAAGTTCCGATATTTCCATAAGGGAACACAACAGCCATATAGTTAAAACTTATATCTTCAAACCATTTCGTATAACTGAAATGAGCTGCGATTCTATCCAGATTGGAAATAGTCGATGGATTCCAGAATAGAGTCGATGCATCATTAAATCCGGTAACAGCTGCTTGACCTCTGCCTGTTCCCCAGGCATCAACAGGTACACTTAAAAACTTGGCCGACGAGGTGCCTACCTTTGATACAGATTGAGCCAGTAATAGATTTCCAATTAGAATAATAGTGATAATTATAATTTTCTTCATCTCTTCACCTATTTAATGACAGCAAACTTGCCGGTTTGCACTGAATTCGTTAATAAATCTTCTACATGAAAAAGATAAAGTCCATAAGAAATGGAAAGATTGTCTTTTGAGAGTAAATCCCATTCAGCAGTACCGTTATCTATCAAATTATGCACTTCAAATTGATCAACAATTTCTCCGGCAATATTAAATATTGTAATCTTGCAGTCTTTTGGAATATGATTAAAATGAATTACTCTTGGACCACGCCCAGAATCATAGGGATTTTTGGGTTCCCATGTATTAGCCGCTATATAAGGATTAGGTACAACTTTTATTTTCTTCATCTCCTTTTCCACATTACCTTTTTGAATTTCCGGGCCAAAGACCGTAAACTTATAAACATCATCTTCCAAAAACGGTTTTTTAATAATAATATCCAATTCATCTCCGGCTTGCGGATGACGTTTGAGTGAATCCTCATCAAGATGTTTTAATTTTAGCTGCCAGGTAGGAGCAAGAATTGTATCTCCATTATTTTCAATCTTCTCTTCTAAAAAGATAATAATATCTGTTTCTTTAAGATTTGAAGTGTATTTTCCTTCTCCGCCGGTCGTATCCAACTCCCAAAATGCAAATTTAATTTCCCGATCTTCAGATATATTCCTGATCTTAAAATTTACATCTCTTTCTTCAAGCTGAATCATCCCGCCAAATACACTCATTAACTCACTTCTGCCAAATCCAACATCACCAAAGGTAACATGATAATCCGACGGCTTTCTATATCCTACACTGTTAATATCTTCCCATCTCCAGATAATCGGGCTAAAGATTGTACTATCATTCCACTTTGTTTCTTCTTTATTCATTTCAATAACTGATTCTAAAGAAAAGGAAATTTGGAAGCCTTGCATTACCAAATGCTCATCCAGAGTATTAACTTGTTTAGATTTGTAAATAAGTGTATCCGGTGAATCAGGATTAGTGATATTAAAAAGAGAAAAGTTATTAGTCGTTAACGTATCTTCATATATTGATTTAGAGGCTTTTAAAAGAGTATCTTCAAAAGTTATTTTATAAACATTTCTATCTTGAACGGCTAAAGGATCAATTATGTCAACCCTCAATTTACTTGAGCTGGAACCAGCTACATGGTCAATATTAACTTCTGATTCGATATATCCCGCTGGTTTTGGTGACGGCATTACTTCCACAACATTGATACCGGTATTTACAGATCCATCGGGTTGCATCTGAATCAGGATAGGACATTCCGTGGGCGCAATTCCCATGCTATATGCGCCGCCATCATAGGATGTAACGGCATAAAAATATCTTTGACCATTCTGTACATTTTCATCAACAAAAGTATGCTGAAGACCGTTATCGCTCCCAAGATTAAACTTAATTCCATTAATATCTAAAGAAGAATCCACTCCACAGAGATCATCCTTTAAATCAAACTGTGCAATAGGTTTATAATACGTTGGAACACCATCCGTATCGGTTATTTTATGTTGATCAATAAACGCCGGATCCGTAGATCGATAGATACGATATCCCTGGAAATCATATCCGTTGGCGCCTAAATCTGCCATATAATTATCGTAAGAGCGTTCAGCCTTATCATCCCAATAGAGTGTTATTTTCCCATCGCCGGCAACTGCCGTAACAGTAGGTGGCTGAGGTGCTTTAGCAAATTGATAATCCGCATCATAAGTTTTCTGGGCCACATATTTATTGCGAAGGGCATCAGCCTGGTCAACCCCCATATTTATTGCTATTGAAAAACGCTCTGTTTGACCAACCATAAGAGGAAAATATCCGGAAGTTACATGCAGATTATAATCGCCTGTAAGTACAATTGATGGATCGAAAAACTTACCGGGTGTTAAAAATTTTGTCCACATTCTGCTATCCGACATTCCTATAACATCAACAGATGATTGCATATAAGCTGCTGCAGTTAAACCAATCTGGTCCGACTCCGATACATCAGTAACATCTATATTGGGTTCGCCGGGTAAACCGGTTCCGGCGCCCGTAGTTGGAATTCCGTCATTTTCCCCCTGATCACCGGAATATCCCTGACCATCTAATCCTACATCATCGGATAATGCGTTCCAGTCTCCATCATTATCCACTCCATCAAAACGGGTTTCGTCTATCATCGGCACTACGGTTTCCTGACTATAAGAAACTGTATCACCTGCAACTAATAACCCCCTCTTTATCACATCTCCGGGTTCAAATGCTTTATAATTGATATATCTAACGGGAATAATACCCTTAATTGTTAACCTATCGAGATGTAGATCCCGATTTTCATCAATTAATCCATCTAAATCATCATCAAGCAAATTATCAGGATCTTCAGATAGTACAAGTCCTGAACTCAGATTGTATTCCTTACCCTGGGAAATGACAGTGGTATCATTGCCGGAATATTTAATAATATGACGAGTATAATTTTCATCGATTAGAACAATTTTCTCCCCGGCAGATAAAACCAGCGGTTCAAAATCAGCATCAGTAAAAAGAGGCACTAAAGTCTCATAATTCTCCCACTTAGCCAGTAATTCAGGATCGTCGGCATCACCGTCATTATCAATCCCATCTACACCATTTCCGGGTGTTTCAAGAAATGATGTGGCAACCACCCCAACCGGAGTATTACCGAAGTATTTATTCCCCACATAAGGAGGCGAATCCATGCACCATGCCACATTATTGAGCAAATCAAACGAAGGCTGATCATCATCCGTATCTCCGTCACCACCGACCATATCCGCCAACCAGATTGAAAACACAACCTTATCCAAATCTTTTGTGCCGTCATTAGTAATTTCATGGAGTAGAAAAACAACATCATTTACAAGAATTTGTGACCAGGCCATTGCTCGCACTTTCATTAGAAGGCCCAATCCTCGTCTGCTTAAATCAGTAGAATCAGGGAAATAAAGATAGCGGTTATACATATTATCCGTACACTCATAAAATAACTCTTGATCAGCACTAAATTGATTTTTTCCAAAATATCCGTTCCAGGAACCTTGCCAACCGGGATCATCTGAATCTGTCATCCGATCGGGCCAGATCAAAGGCCAGGATGAAGGTTCCGTGCTTTTAGCAATTAAGTTGGAATTTTCATTTAAAAACTGAGGTACGGGTTCCAGATTCCAGGATTCACCTGTTTGGGGATCAGTACGATAATTAGGAGTAATGACAATCTTTTGCAACGCGCTATCTTCAGTTAGCACTTCAGCGCCCATAAATACTGCCGCTATTGCCAGATATTCCTGTTTGGTATTTTTAGGCCATTCAAAAGGAACATGGGTCGGCTGATTAGCGCCTTCTCTTCCTGCAAATCCAAAATTGAAAATGCTTGCTCGAACCAGATTTCCATCAATTTCGGTTTTTCTTCGATAGGTCGGATCGCCCCGATGGTCTGATGGTTCATAAGCAAAAATTATATTAATAAGAAAAATAATCAAGATACTAATTCGGTTAAATTTCATATATAATCCCTTTAAATTGATATTTTTATTCCAAATAAGATTTCCCTCGGTATACTATACCAGTGAGGATAAACTATAAATTCCTCTACCGTATTTTTACTGTGTACATCCCTTCCTATAGTAGAAATCCTGGTAGTATAGTCAGATTCTCCGGTATCTGTAAAAACGTTGTTTGCATTTCTGGTATCCAGCAAGTTATTTATATTGCAATAAAAGCTGCCTGTTAACTTATTAAATTTAAAGGAACGACTTATTTTTAAATCCACTTCAATAGTACTTGGTTTTCGCCTGCTATTATTGGGTAGGGCTGAATCAACACTTAATCCTGTGCGTGTTGAAATACCATAGGAGGGAGTGTAGGGATAGCCAGCTCCATACCTGGCAGTCAAAGTGCTGTTCCAGTTTGACCATCTATAGGTCATCGCCCCATTTAAAGTATGTCTTTGGTCCCAATCCAGGGGAGTAATCTGGCGAGTTGGCTCATTGTTTCCCAAAAGGGAGAAAAATTCTTGGTCCGGGTTAGAATTTGATCCTTCCGCTACCAGGTAAGTATATTCCAAATTTAAAAACAATGAATTTGCCAGGCTTTCTTTTATAGATAATACAACTCCCCGGCAATTGGCATAATCTCTATTCCTGTAGATCACATATTTTACTCCCGGCAGAGTAGTTTGGATTGGGACGCTTGTACTCACCCAATCCCGAATATCACGGTAGAACATAGTAACATCCAGTGATAAGCCGGTGGTTATTTGTTGTTGCAAACCCAACTCATACATAACTGTTCGCTTGGGCTCAAGGTCCGGATTTCCGTAAGGTCCATGAGTTCCTCCGGTTGTTGGAATTTTAAAAACCGGGCTATATAGATACTGAAACGATGGAATCTGGAAAAAATGTCCATAGGAAAAATGAATAACTCCTTGATCAGTAATAGGAAATGCCAGCCCTAATCTTGGACTAAGACTTGTCTTTGGTTCTACCTTTTTATACCAAATATTTTCCCGCTCTTGCATGGTCATATTAATATGTTCCTTTTTAAAAGGATAATATATGTTGGGATCTTCGGGGTCCGCCAAGACTTTTCCATTTGAATTAAAATAGTCGAAACGTAATCCAATATTTACAATAAAGTTCTCATACTCCAGTTTATCCTGGAAATAAAGACTGAATTCTTCAGGCTCCTTTTCATAATAGCCATGTGAAGGTGTGCTTAGTCCCATAGTATCCGGTATAAAAGGTGTTATCTCGACTCCAAATTCATCTCTTTTAGCCTGAATTGAAAAATCTTCCAGTTCAAGTCTGTGTTTTCTATATTCCCCGCCAAATTTCACTAAATGCTTACTATTAACTTGTGAGGTAAAATCAAACTTCATCAGAGCAGTTTTTGAATTTCTGTAAAAATGTCCAAGATCAGTGCCGGACGTAGAAAAAGTATATCCGGGAACCGACAAACTATCAGGATGGACATATCTGGAATCCAGGGGATTTTCATATAAATAATGTTCATATTCGGAGTAAGAACGAGAAATCTTAAATGTATAGAAGGTTCTTGGGTTAATTGTGTGATTAAGTGTCATGGAAAAATTATTCCCGTCATCATAACGAGAAAGATTGCCCTTGGGATTCCATTTGAAAAAATGATTATAGTCCTGGTAATCTCTACCATTAAGTAAAGTATTAAAATGTAAATTTACGTTCGGAGTCAGGAAAAAGGATAACTTTCCGTTAACAGAATATTTATCCTGCCAACTCATGTGGGCAATACTACTATCCCCGGGTTCACCGGTGGGTAAAAAATAATTATATCCGTTTAACCAACCATCGCTTATGTATTTTCTCCCTGATAGATGAAAACGGAACTTTTCAGTGAAAATAGGCCCGCTTATTGATCCCGAAAAGTTTTGAGTTGTAAATGGTTTATACTTGTCTGTTCCTACCATAATATCATCAGATGTAGCCCAATATCCACCAGTAGACAAATCTATAGAACCATGATAATTTTTACCCCCGGTTTGGGTTACAATATTAATAATACCTGACATCGCCTGACCATATTCAGCATTAAAAGTTCCGCTAACTAATTGTAATTCCTGTATTGCATTTTTATCAACCTCTACAATAGAACTTCCATCATATCCGTCTGTAACCGGGATACCATCTACCCAGTAGACAACTTCGCTTCCCCTGCCACCTCGAATGTGAAGACCTCCTCCGGCATCTTTAGTTAC
>DPVY01000058.1 GCA_003527965.1 Fidelibacterota bacterium | reverse complement strand
TAATCCTGACATGTTGACGGCTGAGTAGTTAACTGAATTTTTTATATTATTTACGGCATGAAAATGTTAAAATACAGTATTATCAACGTGAAGATATGCTAAGAGGATCAATATATGAAATCAACAAAAAAAAGCCCGGTGAAATACCGGATAATATTGCTTTTATCCTTACTAATCGGCTTAAACTCATGTAATCAGAATGGGAAACCTCAAATGAATATTGTCACAATTCATTACCACCGCTTCGACAACAAATATAAGGACTGGACGTTATGGACCTGGCTCGATCAGAAAAATGTTGAAATAAAAGCCACCGATCGGGATGAGTTCGGATCGATTTATCTCCTGGATCTGTCTCAATATCCACCTAAGGGCAGTATTGAAATTCTTCCCAAATACACTGACTGGGAAAAGAGGGATGATCCAAATCGAAAGTGGAGCCGGTCAATGCCTGCGGAAATCTGGATTCTGCAAGGCGACGCAACATTGTACGTAAAAAGGCCCGATACGTCGCCGGTTGTCCGCAAAGCCTTTGTAGACGGCCCCAAACTATTGACAATTATCTTCTCAAATCCGGTTTCAAAAAGCAATTTGAACCGGTTAAATCCACGGATTCAGATCAAAGACCGTACTATTTCCAAATATAAAAAGATAAACCTTATCCCCTCAGAATCCGACTCATCAACAATAATTCAACTGGAATTACTCGAAGAGATCGTGCCGACAAATCTACCCGGAAAAATCACGGCTAACGGATATAAGGAGGGCGATATCTTTTTACGGGATATTCTGACTTTTCCGGTTTATCAGACCGACGCTCCTCTCGGCGCTTTTTTCACACTGAAAAAAACCAAATTCAACCTTTATGCCCCCGGTGCAACGGAAGTTATCTTAAACTTATATAAAAACCCGACCGGCGGGAAAGCCGAAAAACACCTTTTACACAAAGAGAATGGTGGTTTGTGGACGATTACCATCGAGGATAATCTGGAAGGCAGATACTACACCTATTCTGTAAATGGCCCTGACCCGTCTTACCGACCAGACCTTGAAATGATTGATCCCTATGCAACCTGCATAACAACTCACGACGGGCGCGCGCTCATATTTCAGGATGATACGCCAATTGCCGACTCACCAAAATTCCCGTTCAGTGAAGCCGTTATCTATGAAATGCACATCAGGGATTTTTCCATCGCCGAGAATTCCGGAATTACCAATAAAGGCAAATACAGGGGATTTGTTGAGCAGAACACCGTCTTACCGGGAACAGATATTAAAACGGGGCTGGATCACTTACTTGAATTAGGTATAAATACCGTCCAACTGATGCCAGTCCAGGATTTTGAACATGACAATGCTGTTAACAGTTATTTCTGGGGCTACATGACCGTGAATTTCAATTCCCCGGACGGCTGGTTTACCGGCAATCAATATGACGCAAGTCGCATAAAAGAATTTAAACAACTGGTCGACGGGCTTCATCGCAAGGGCATTAAAGTAGTGCTCGATGTCGTTTATAATCATACCGCCGAGGGAACCCCGGAAATCCGCTATAATTTTAACGGGATCATCCCAAATTTTTATTATCGCCAAAAACCCGACGGCAGTTACTGGAACGGTTCCGGCTGCGGTAATGAAGTTCGCTCTGAACAGCCAATGGTTCGCCGGTTTATAGTGGAATCGTTAAAGTACTGGGTGGAAACATACAAAATCGACGGTTACCGTTTCGATTTGATGGGGCTGATCGATATGCAAACTATGGAAAATATTGTTGAAGAGTTAAGAAAAATCAAGCCCGACATTTTCATCTACGGCGAGCCCTGGACCGCCGGTGATACTCCGATTACACCAACGGTAAAAGGCACTCAGCGCAGCAAAGGATTCGCTGTATTTAATGATCATTTTCGTGACGCAATCAAAGGTCCCTGGCACAACACCGAACCGGGTTATGTCCAGACCGGTAAATATATTCAGGCAATTCAAAAGGGAATTATCGGAAGCATTACAGATTTTGCCGATTCACCTCAGGAAGTTCTCAATTATGTCGCCTGCCATGACGGCAGGACGCTGTGGGATCAATTAGTAATTTCCACCGAAGGCGACAGTTCTCTGACAGATACCGAGCTAAAGGCTATGGATAAACTGGCGGCGGTTTTAATATTTACCTCACAAGGTGTACCCTTTATCCATGGCGGACAGGAGTTTCTGCGGACAAAATTCGGTTCCCATAACAGTTACAACCAGCCGGACAAAATCAATAAAATACGCTGGGATTACAAACAGGAAAACAGAGATGTTTTTGATTACTACAAAGGACTCATCCAGTTGCGGAAAGAACATCCCATGTTTAGAATGACTTCGGCAGAGATGATCAAAAAGAATATCAGCTTCCTGAATGTTAAGAAGTACAAAGTTCCGTCACATTGTATTGCCTATCAGATAACCCGTGGTAATAGCGGGGATCGCTGGCGAAGAGCGCTCGTGCTGATAAACCCGAATCGCCAGCCGGAAACATTTGCAATTCCCGGCGGTAAGTGGATTCTCGTTGTCGATCACACGCTTGCCAGGAGAGATATTATTAAACCGGTTTCCGAAACAAAAATTGAATTAAAACCCATCTCGGCAATGGTTTTATATGAGTAAAATATTTTAATTTATCCCTGGAGTCAGAATGAAAGCCGATTTAAAACATAATTTTTATCATGATTTAATGTTATCTGCTGTCCTCTTGTTTAGTTTATTTGTATTGCTGAATTGTGCTCACGATATTTCCATTGATAAACCGGCAGAACTAATTGAATTTCGTACCATCGAGCCGGGAACAACTATTTCAATCAATGTTGAGGATATCTTTTTCGCCGTGTCCTATGATTTGATTTTTAGTCCCAATCAGGATGTCCATCTCGATTATGATGTGATAGAAAATACTATCCGACTGGCTGCCGCTGAGGGTTTTTCCGGCATCACTTATATCGAATTTAAAAACAATCAACAATCCTATGTCTGGCCGATAATTGTAAAAGAAAAAATACCCTTCACATTTCATGTATCCGTACCGGAAAAAGGCGTCAATGTATTTGTGATGGGCAATTTTAACGACTGGAATCGTTCCTCGTTGCCTATGTCTGATGACGGTGGCGACGGAATCTTTAGCCGCACAGTTTACCTGGATGACGGTATTTATCAATACCAGTTTGTCATTGGCAATCGGGAAATATACGACCCCGATAACCCGCTAAAAACCGATAACGGTTTTGGATACTTTAACTCGTTGTTACAGGTTAAATCTCCCAGAAAAGCCGGAATCCCCCATCTCTATTTTTTACCGTATCGGCACGATCACCGTTTACGTCTCGCTCTGGATTCACCCCGGGAAAATATCAATGTTAAAGTAACTGTTCTTAAAGATAATGCTTTTTACCCGGAGCAATTCATTGAGATAAACAATGATGAAATCATCATAGATCTCCAACCGATTTCCGGCGATCC
>DPVY01000157.1 GCA_003527965.1 Fidelibacterota bacterium | reverse complement strand
CGACGCCGACCAGTAAGAATCCGACACTCTACCGGGATCCAGGTACCTTTTAAAATCACCGTATGTAGAATTAGCCTGACTGGAATACCTGACATAGGCAGTTTTATAGTCCCGAATCATCCAACCCGGGTTTGCCGTGGTTGACCGCACCAGACTGTTAAGTTGAATGCCGGTATAAAACGTAACAGGATTCTGATATGGATTTGAACCCGGCAAATTGTCCATTAGCAGAACTATTGCAGTTCCGATTATACTTACGGTTGTCATTTTCCTGTATTTCCGACAATATTCCATACTATTTTCCCTGGTCAAAAATATATCCCGGCGTAGGATGGTCAAGGACTATAAAATCGATACTGCTGTTGTTATTATCCATGAGTATCGGTCTTTCGCCTTTATAAAAATCTATCCGGCGTTGAATAGATTTATTCTTATAGGAGTCAAATCCACCGGTCAAACCGGCATCTATCGACGGATCAAGACGTTTATATTCAACTTCCGCAAGGTTGTCACGGTAGTCAACACCATCTAATACGGCACTCTTCGGAAATTTTAAACAATCGAACTCACTATAGCCGCAGGCATAGGGATCTTTTACTTTCAACAGGACAATGGCGTCATTAAAAACAGAGTAAAGAAAGTCAACACCGTATTTGTGATGTATCTGAATCATATCGGTAACATCGGGATTATTCTGATCACCGGGTGGATTACTGATAAAGTACTCAAAATCGGCGTCATGCAGGTCAACGCTGCTCGGTACCACCACAGTATGATCTATGGCGTCTTGAGCGACAATCACAAATTCTCCCGGATTAAGAGGATAATCCTTACCGTTTCCGGGAAACATATAGGCGTGAATTGTATAAATATAGTCTTCATCCGCATGTCCGTAATCTAAATCGGCAATTATCAGACTATCCAGGTACACCACTTCATCGGAATTGTTGTAAATTTCCGTAAACTGATCGTGAAAGTACTGGGGAATATAATAGGGTGATTGCGGCGGCGAACCGTTATAATAAATCTCGCTGAGAACCAGCTGCCCGGCGACAGAGGGCTCCACATAAATATTTGTATTGAAATCCTCCCCGAAAATTTCTATATCCGTGAGTTGACCATTCAGGATTTTCTCAATCAACACATCTTCATATTTATACATCACCCGTTTGGTAACAGAGATATTGTATCGGTCCGGAAGAATTGCCTCGAAACTTGCAACTCCCACTGAATCTGACAGTGTATCATAAAAGTTATAATATGAGATTGAATTAATAAATACCTTAGCACTGTCCACAAAAATCTTATTAAACTGATCAAAACTAAAACCGGTTGTGTCCAAAACCGTAACGTTCAGATTAAGCCGCATGGATTCCGGCGGTGTGTTTTTTTCCTCACACCCCGTCCAGATCAACAATCCTGACATAAAGATCAGAAACATAATATTGAGAAAATTCCGAGCTGATTTTATTTTCATTTTGAAGCTCATTTAAATAATTTATTCACCACCCCGCTGAATTCCACACCAAAGAAGATATCCGGATTTAAACGCGTATAAGACTTTGTTCCCGCAGTTGTTCTCTGGCGACGATAAAGGGGATGATCATTAAAAATATTATTCACAAAAAAGGAGACTTCCGTACCACTGAATAGGGATTTGCTGACCCGCAGGTTAAAGAGCCAGATATTTTTCTGGTTCTCCGTTTTGTACCAGTAATCGGAATATACTCTTCGATAGCCACTGAATAATTCGCTGTTACGCTCTTCTTCCGAAATAAATCTCATATCTCCGGTATTCGTTAAATAACCTAGAGCCAGGGAATCATCCATACCGGAGAGCCAATCTTTATCAAACACCACCTGTTGGGCTTCCAAAGTAATCCAGGCGCCCAGTTTCTTGATCTTGAATTCAGCTTTATAATTAATTAGCAGATTTTCTGATTTTAGATTTACCACATTCCAAAATGGTTTAATGTATTCCTGAATATTTGTATCAAATCGGTACGCCCCGGCAAAATCGTAATATTTCTTATCACTTTCGGTATAATTATACGCGGCTTCAATCCTTAATCGCATATCGAGCGGTGAAAATCGCTTTGTCTGAACCGAAAATTCAACACCGCGGCTTTTACTGCTTTGAGTATTATCAAACATGGTAAACGTCGTGTAAACTGAGTCATACACACTTTTACCGGTTGTATCGGGCCAGGCTGGATAATCGTATTTATACAGAAAAATCGGGGTGATCTTTGTTGATGCAAATCCGCCATGAACCGTATTCGAATAACCGGTCAGAGTGAAACCAAGTTTACCAATTTTTTGATCGTAACTCAGTTCCCGTTTGACCTGTTGAAATCCTTTTAGGGCGGGATTCTCTTTTGGGAAAATATAGGTGGATATTACAGCAAGACGGAGAGAATCCTCATCGGTATATCGATTAATATCATCCACATCTATATATATATCAGTGGGAAACAACATACTCAATGACGGTGACTTGGAGGTGGCTCCATATCCGATCCGAATCTGGGAGTTCTCACCGGGCTGAAATACAAAATTCAAGCGGGGATTGATAAAATATCCATGATTGGTCGGCAAGAGATCGTCACCCGAACCATAGATTTCAATCCGGGTTCCAAGGTTCAATTGATAATCTATCCCAAGATGCCCGGTTATACGATCTTCCAAATACAAACTCGTAATTTTCAGGTCGGGAATATCATCATATCTCCGTGGCCGGTCCCGGAAAACTGAATTAATACTCGGAGGAGTCCGGGGATCAAAATACTTTCCGGGTCCGTTATTCCCCTCTAATCTGTAACTGATGCCACTAACAAATTTATGTGTCTGATCAAACAGGAATAATTCACTATTGTATTCCATATTCAGATAATGATTATAATCCCGTCCTTTCACCCACAATTTAGAAATGTAATTCTGGACAAATTGTCCTTCTTGAGTTCCTTCCGTAATTCGATCAGAAATATAGGTATTATCACTGGAAATCAGCTTTTTCGTATAAGAATTTTGCCGGTTTAAATTGAAGGAATAGTTAACGTCAATA
>DPVY01000155.1 GCA_003527965.1 Fidelibacterota bacterium | reverse complement strand
GCCCCGGATCTCCCATTCGAAAGATCGTTTCACCTTTTTTATATTCCCGCCGATGAATTATCTTTTTAATTTCATGCAATTCCTTTTTGCTCAATTCTAAAAAGATCGGCACATTTTTCAGCACTTTAAAGATATCGTCTTTATCTGTCTTTTCCCTGAATTCAACAACTTCCCAAATTGGATTACTCATCACATTATCTCATTTTTTTTAACATAACATCAGATGGATAAATTTACGATTCTTTTTATAGGAATAAACAAAATTATTGAAAATGTTTATTTATCCTCTTGAATTTACTTGCGCCATTTACTATCTTGGCGAGTAGTATGAAACTTGATAGATTATTCCGGTATATATTTGTTATCCTGCTCTTGCTTAGGATACAGCCCCAATTGTTCGGTCAGAAAGACCTTGAGAAAAAAATTATCTATAAATCTGAAGAATTACAGAAAATCCGCAACGAAATAAATTCTTACAAGGTCGATTTGAAAAAGGCAAAAACAAAAGAAAAATCCTTATTATCAAAATTGGAACAAACTGAAAAAAATATCAGTCTGACGTCAAAATTAATAAACCAATTAAATTATGAGCAGAGCCTAAAAGAGCAGCAAATCGGGCAAACTAAAAAATCCATCGAGTATTTATCTCAAAATTTAAAACATCTAAAGACTAATTTTGCGCGACGAATGGTGCACGTATACAAACAGGGCGATTATAACGATTGGGAATTGATTTTAACATCTCAAAATATCAATCAGGCAATTTATCGTTACAAGTATCTGCAAACCATTTCCGATATTGATAAAAAAACAGCCGCAAATATTCGCCTGAACATAGCAGCAATTAACAATAAAAAAATTCAATTAACCGCTGAATTAGAAGATTTGCAAAAGATTATTAATGAAAAAAACCAATATCAGCAAAACCTGGTAAGCCAGAAAAAACAACGTACTTATCGATTGCGTGCGGCAAAAAAAGATAAAAATAGTTTGATTGCACAAATAAAAGCCAAGGAAAAGGCTGCCGCGGAGATTTCCGAATTAATTGCCAATCTCGAAATCGAACGGGAAAACCGGCGTAGAGAATTGGACTACCAGCGTCAAATGGCCGGCATCCAGACAGATAATCCATTTTTAGAAAGCCGTGGAAAATTGACCTGGCCGGTAGAAGGAACGATCATATCAAAGTTTGGATTGCAGAAGCATCCGACATTAAACACCATCACTGAAAACTCCGGGATCGACATCAAAGTCCGGCAAGGAACGCCGGTACGGACTGTTTTAGACGGTGTTGTCACGACAATAACTTACATCCGTGGCTTTGGGAATACAATTATTATCGATCACGGCTCGGGCTTTTATACTGTCTATTCGCATATTGATAATGTAAACGTCTTTGAAAAAGAATATATTACCAAAGATACAATTATTGCTGAAGTGAGCGACTCCGGCTCCCTTGGCGGAGCCCAACTTCATTTTGAAATCTGGAACAACCGAACAAAATTAAACCCTGAAGAATGGCTGGCAAAAGAATCATGACCTTATTTTCTCTAATCAATCAAGAAAAAAATCTCAAACTATTGAAAAACATCATCGCAAATGAACGAACTGCAAACGCTTATATATTTTATGGACCGGAAGGGTCCGGCGCCGAAGGGTTTGCTCTTGAATTCGCCGCTATGCTAAATTGTATTTCAAAAAATGATTTACCCTGCGGTAATTGTCCATCCTGTCGGAAAATCAAACATCTGGAACATAGTAATCTTGAGTTGGTTTTCCCCATACCGGTTCGCAAAGATAACAGTGCCGACTCCGATCCCTTTAAGGGATTTTCAGCCGCCGAAATGGAAAATATCCAGGAGATTATTCATAATAAATCTCAAAATCCCTATGAAAAAATCGCTATTCCCAATGCTAAACATATTCCTATCAATTTTATCAGGGAAACAAAGCGAAAGACTTATTTGCGCTCTCAGGAACCCGGATGGAAAGTGATTGTCATCTTTGACGCTCACCTATTAACCGAGCCGGCAGCCAACGCCTTTCTGAAAATTCTGGAAGAACCGCCGGAAAAATCGACCTTTATTCTAACCACATCAAATATAAATGCCATTTTACCAACAATCGCCTCGCGCTGTCAACCGATTTACTTCCCGCCCTTATCTCCGGCAGTTTTAAAAGAATTTTTATTGTCAAAAAACATTCCGGAAAATCAGACTCAGCTCATTATAAGATTATCCGGCGGTGACGTGAGCCAGGCACTAAATTTTATCGAGACCGATCTTAACCAAATTAAAGATTTAACGCTTGATATCCTGCGGGCTATCGCCGTCTGGAATATTGAGAAAATATATAAATACGTCGAAAAACTTGCCGATCTTTATCGCAAAGATAGCGCTCAATTCAAACAAATTATGTTGTCAATAGCTTTTTGGTTCCGCGACGCTATTATAATCAAAGAACAGCTAGACGACTCTGAATTAATTCACAGTGAACTAATAAATGAAATCCGGAAATTCGCCGATGCTTTTCCGGATTTTGACCCGTATTCGGCATCATCTTCCGTCGAGAATTGTATTGATTTCATAAATCGCAATGTCTATATTAACCTCGCTTTATTAAACATGTTTTTCAACCTGCATCATGCACTTAATTCCGGAAAGAAAAATAAATGACCGATACTCAAAATGACACACTGGTAAAAATAAAGTTTCAAGGCTGCCGGCGGGAATTATTCCGTAATACAATGGGGTTTCCCCTTGAAGCCAATGATACGGTAATTATTGAAGCCGAGCGCGGCGAAGATATTGGCATCACTCTCCCCTACCTTAAGGAAAAAAGGGCGGAACAATGTAATCAGGAGAATCTCACTGTACTGCGCAAAGCCTCATCCGAAGACGTTCAAAAAGATAACGATAACCGAAAACGGCAAAAGATGGCATTACAGTTTTGCCAACGGCAGGTTGAAGAATTAGAGCTGCCAATGAAATTAATCGATGTGGAATATCGCCTGGATCGGAAAAAGATCACCTTTTACTTTACCTCTGATGAACGCATCGATTTCCGGGAATTAGTAAAAATCCTCGCGGCTGAATTTAAAACGCGGATCGAGATGCGTCAGATCAGTTCCCGTGAAGAAACCCGCCGGTGCGGTGGAATTGGTTTATGCGGTGAGCCGCTCTGCTGTCATCAGTTTATCGATGATTTTGAACCCATCAGCACCCAACTGGTTAAAGAACAAAATCTCCCCATGAATCCTACAAAAATTTCAGGTCCCTGCGGAAAATTGAAATGTTGCTTCCGTTATGAGCACGATATGTATGCGGAATTCCTCAACAAATATCCGCCCTACGGAACTAAAGTCGCTTTTAGCAATCGCACCGGCATCATTGAAAAAATCGACATTTTTCAAAAAACTATTGCAATCAGATTTGATAATGATGAGATGGAAGAATTCCCGGTCACTGAATTTGAGAATAAGTACAAAGTCATCAATTAAAAATAAACCTCAGAAGAACCGATTATGACCCGCGAAAAAAATACTTTTTACATCACTACACCAATTTATTACGTCAATGATAAACCCCACATCGGTCATGCCTATACTACAATCCTGGCTGACGTATTATCCCGCTATCACCGCGCTCAGGGCGATGAAGTTTTCTTCCTCACCGGTGTTGACGAACACGGTCAAAAAGTCCAGCAAGCGGCGGAAAAAGCCGGAATAAGCCCTCAGGAACATTGTGACCGTATGGTTGTCCATTTCCAAAAAACCTGGGAAAAACTGGAGATTACCAACGATTCCTTTATTCGCACCACCTCCGATTTCCATAAAAAAGCCGTTCAGGACGTGCTGCAAGATCTTTGGGATAAAGACGAAATTTACGAACATGAATACGGTGGTTATTATTGCGTCGGATGTGAACGTTTCTATACAACCAAAGAACTTGTAGACGGCAAATGCCCGCAGCATCTGAAAGAGCCGGAATATATTAAAGAGAAAAACTATTTTTTTAAAATGGGCAAATATCAGGAATGGCTGATCGACTACATCAATCGGAATCCGGCTTTCATTCAGCCGGAAAGCCGTAAGAACGAAGTGCTTGGCTTTCTTAAGGGCAAGCTGGAAGACCTTTGCATTTCACGACCGAAATCGCGCCTCAGTTGGGGTATTGAGCTGCCCTTTGATAAAAGTTATGTCACCTATGTCTGGTTTGACGCCCTGTTAAACTATGTTACAGCCATCGGCTATAAACAGGATGAAAAACTATTTGAAAAGTGGTGGCCGGCAAATTATCACCTCATTGGCAAAGACATTGTCACCACCCATTGCGTTTACTGGCCGACAATGATGAAAGCCGCCGGTATCCCTCTACCGAAAACGATCTTTGCCCATGGCTGGTGGCTGATTAACGAAACCAAGATGTCCAAAAGCCTTCAAAATATCGTCAAACCGCTTGATCTCGTTGATAAATATGGCTCTGACCCGGTAAGATATTTTCTGATAAGAGATATGGTATTGGGACAGGATGCTAATTTCAGTGAGGAGATGTTCATCAAGCGCTATAATTCCGATCTGGCAAATGATTTCGGTAATCTCGCCAGCCGGATTTCGACATTGATCCGAAAAAATTATGGTAATATCATTCCGCCGGAAATCAATCCCGGACCCGATGAGCAAAACCTGCGCAAAAATGCGGAATCACTGCCCGGTAAAGTGCACAATCTAATCAATGAGTTACGCCTAAATGAGGCTATTGAGGTAATAATTGCATTTGTGCGCTCCATTAACCGCTTTATGGAAATTAAAGCGCCCTGGAAACTGGTCAGGTTGGATCTCGACCAGGCGGGAACAGTTCTCTACACTGCGGCTGAAGGACTGCGGATCGCCGCAAAACTTCTTGAGCCGGTCATGCCTGGTAAAATAGATTTGATTCTGAACGCTTTCCCGGTTGTTTCAAATGAATTTGCCTGGGGCAATCTGAAAAACGGCGAACCTTTGGGTATGCTGCCGATTCTCTTCCCCCGCGTTCAGATTGATAAACCGGCTCCCGCACCAATAAAAGCAGCGGAAATCGTTAAAGAAAAAGACCTGAACCTGATTACTATCGATGACTTTTTTAAAGCACAATTGGTTACAGCCCGGGTGCTCGAAGCTGAACCGGTTCCGGAAACCACAAAATTATTGAAACTTCAGGTTGATATGGGCAAAGACCGGCGTCAGATTGTTGCCGGAATTGCCGAACATTATACTCCGGAAGATCTTATTGGAAAAACTATTGTGGTTGTTGCTAATCTCCAGCCGGCTACTATTCGGGGAATTAAAAGCAACGGTATGCTGCTGGCGGCGAAGAAAGGCAAACAACTGAAGTTAGTGACCGTAATGGACGATATTGCGCCCGGTTCCTCAGTAGGTTAACACGGCCCCTGTATATGTACATTGACACCCACTGCCATTTAAATTATGCAGAGCTTTATGACAACCGCCAGACCGTTATTGAGCGGGCTCTTGAAGCCGGTGTAACATCTATAATCACTATTGGAACGGATATAAAATCATCGGAATTATCTGTTCGTATCGCAGAAGAATTTCCATCGGTATATGCCGCCGTTGGAATTCATCCTACCGATTTACCACATGTAAAAGATGGCTGGCAGAAAGAGCTGACCCGGCTAATTAAACATCCCAAAGTCAAGGCTGTTGGCGAAATCGGATTGGATTATTATTGGAACACAACCAAACCGACCGACCAATATCAATTTTTGAC
>DPVY01000119.1 GCA_003527965.1 Fidelibacterota bacterium | reverse complement strand
ATGTAACATAGACATCGTTATGTCAATAAAAACAAAGGAAACACCATGGACTACGAACAATACGAAAAAGAGTGTAAACGAATAAGAAAAGAAAATAAAAAACTGATTTCCAATTTTGAAAAATGGCTCTCCAACAAAAATCTGTCATCAAAAACAAATAAAAAACACGCATCAAATGTAGATTTCTATGTAAATGATTTCCTGTTATATGAAGACGCGGTTGAAGCTAAGAACGGAGCTAGCAAAGTAGGAATGTTTCTTGGATATTGGTTTATTAAGAAAGCAATGTGGGCAAATAAAACCGCAATTAAAGAAAATGCTGCAAGCCTGAAGAAGTTTTACCAGTTTCTGTATGAGCAGTGCAAAATATCGGAAGAAGATTTTTCCGATTTAAAGGAATCAATAAAAGAAGAAATGCCTGAATGGCTGGCGACTATGGATCGATATGACGATCCTGATATTGATGATATGGAAGAAGTATGGGGACTTTGACATAACAAGACGCTCCAGGCGATGCCTATAAAAGGACGCGGCTGAACCTTGACATTAGCTGTATAAAAAGGAGATAAAAAAAGAGTAGAGCTATTACAAGAAAGTCGAAAGTAACAATTATTGTACTGGATTCTAGTCTTGTGATTGGAATTTTAGTATTAGTTGTTAACAATCTGATGCAAACTTCACAAAAGGGAAAAGAACTTCAGGAATGGATGGGCATAACAGAAGGGAAAAATGAAGAGTTCAAAAAAGTTAATATTAACACAGCGGATATTGAAACCCTGGTAAAACTTCCCGGAATCGGTCCTGTAAAAGCTCAATCTATTATAGATTATCGTGAGAAAATTGGAAAATTTGAATCTTTATATGAAATCGCCAAAGTAAAGGGAATCGGTAAAGCGACTGTGGCAAAACTAGAACCTTATCTAAAAATAATAGGAGATTCAGCCGAAGTAAAATCTTCTCTACGTTCGGAAGGAGCAAAGGCAATTACTTCAAAGATAAATATCAATACTGCATCTTTAAATGAACTTACTATTTTGCCGGGTATTGGCGAGAAGAAAGCACAGGCAATTATTAAATACAGAGAGGGAGTGGGAAATTTTAAGAGTAAAGATGAAATAAAGAACGTGAAAGAAATTGGCAATGGTGTTTATAAAAAAATAAAGCGTAAAATCGAGGTAAAATAAAATAGAAGGTAATGCAACAAATGAATGAATTCCCACAAAACCCGTTTCAGATACTTGATCCGAATATTCGCTGGGCGCCTTCACAGGATGATCTGTTTCAAAAGGCGTATGAACAACTTATTCCGCCATTGGTATATAAAATTCGTCTGGCTGTTAAAGAATGGCGGGACAGTGATTATTCAGGTGCTTCCGAGACGACAAAGGCATTGCTCAAATTATGGTTCAAAGAAGGCGGACATAAGAAAAACGGCAATGTTTTTCAATACTATTTTGCCCAGCGTGAAGCTATAGAATCTATCATTTATCTGTATGAAATTGCTAAAGCCAAAGATAAATATGAACTCATGCGCTTTGATTCGTCTGGCAGAATCAGCACAGGTATGTTTCCTGAAAGTTGGCCAAGATATGTGATTAAAATGGCGACAGGAACAGGTAAGACAAAGGTATTAAGCCTTGCTTTGGCTTGGTCGTATTTTCATAAACTCTATGAACCAGAATCCGACCTTTCGAGAAATTTCCTGATTATTGCCCCAAACATCATCGTCTTGAATCGTCTGCGAAGAGATTTTGATGATTTCAAAATTTTTAAACAAGATCCATTGATTCCAGAAAACGGATATTTCGACCGAGACTGGCAGAATGACTTCCATATGACGCTGCATATTCAGGATGAATTGAAACCGATCACCGAAGAAGGTAATCTGTTCCTTACCAATATTCACCGCGTCTATCTTAATGAAGATAAAAAGCCGTCGTTGGAAGAAGAATTTCTCGGTAAAAAGCCCGCCCCCGATGCGGATACCTCCAAAGGCATGGATTTGGGAAAAGTACTGCGCAGCGCCAAAATAAAAGACCTGGTGGTGATGAACGACGAGGCGCACCATATTCACGATGAAAATATGCAGTGGTTCAAAAGCATTGAAGATATCAACAATCATTTGAAACTGAAACAGGGTAAGGGAATTTCCCTGCAAGTGGACAACACCGCTACGCCCAAACACGATAAGGGCGCTATCTTTGTGCAAACCATTTGCGATTATCCGCTGGTGGAAGCCATCAAACAAAGAATTGTCAAATCGCCCGTATTGCCCGATGAGGCGTCGCGGGCAAAATTGAGCGAAAAGACGTCATCGGAATTTGTGGAGCGTTACAAAGATTACATTCATCTTGGTTATATCGAATGGAAAAAACAGTTTGACGAACTAAAGAGCCAGAAAACGCCGATTCTATTTGTGATGACCTTGGACACTAAAGAAGCAAACCAAACCAAGGATTATTTGGAAGCCAATTATCCCGAATTCAAAGATTCTGTATTACTAATTCACACAAAAAAAAGTGGTGAGATATCAGAAAGCGCATCTTCCAAAAGAGACAAGGAAGAACTGAAACAACTGCGCAAAGATGCGGACGCGATTGATGAGGATACGTCGCCTTACAAAGCCGTGGTTTCGGTGATGATGCTGCGGGAAGGCTGGGATGTGCGCAATGTAATGACTATTGTGGGACTGCGCCCGTATGGTTCACCCTCCAAAATCCTGCCCGAACAAACACTGATTTAAGGAATTGTGAGAGATTTGAGAATAAAAAAGGGATTAGCGCATTATAATTCAGCGTCGGCTGAGCGCTGTCCGTTATTGTCAAGGATCGCTCAAAAATGTACCAAAAATGGTCGTAAAAAGTGTACCACTTTAGTGTTCCGCTTCAGTCATATCAATAGCCTCCTT